>CALFEN010000124.1 GCA_937950065.1 uncultured bacterium
TATTTAGTTAAAATTGCTTTAGTAGTAAATCAATAAATAGAAATAGCGGCCGGGGGCCGGCCGCTATCAAGTCCGTAGCGGACTTTATGAGGCGGAGTCAGGAGAAGGAGGGAAGAACACTATCTCGAAGGGGGGAAGCCCTTCTTCTTGTGGTCTGTCGTAGAATTCCAGATAGAGGTTCCCGTATTTCATCCGAACGCCACTGTTTTGGAAGATATCAACGATTTTGGCAAAGCCTAGGAACTCGGAGTTCTTGGCGATGCAGCGAAGTATTTGTGGCGTGACCCTTATGCAGACAATCCTTTTGCCACCTTGCGTTGAGGTGTGGATTTCCTGCATAAGCTTCCCCACCAGAGACTTAATTCTCTTTTCTTCCGAGATCATGATGCACCCCTTTAAGGTTTTTTAGGTTGTAGGAAAGAGGTATCCCTCTTAAGTTATATTTTATACATACAAAATATAATTTAAGAAAAATAAAAAGCCTCTACCATCCGGTAGAAGCTTTTAGTTATTTTTTGTATTGATTTTTTATATAACTAAAATATCCACCGGTTTGGTAGTCTGATAAATCACGAGCACGAGGGCGAATTTACCAATAGACATTAGATATTTTAATTTAAATAAATATAGGCTATATATATTGATATTTTTTAAAAAATCAAGAAGAAGTTTTGGATAAAAATTAAATAAAAATCTCTTGATTTTATTATCAAAATAAATATATTATTAGATACTGGATGAATATCCATTTGTCTAGTATTTAATAGGTCTAAATGGTGTAAAAATACACTATTAACACCCTTGAAGCTCATCTACAAAATAGCTTTGACCCTATTTTGGACAAATCTAAATCAAGGGCAAAAAAATATTTTATTATTTAAAAAACATTTTGATGAAGCAAGAACTTCAAGAATTTTTAAAACCTTTCCAGAGGCACGACAAAGATAATGGTTCCCCAGAAGTGCAAATCGCTATATTAAGTTTTGAGATCTCATTATTGCAATCTCATCTTGAGGCACATTCAAACGACATAGATGCAAAAAGAAGTCTTTTGAAGAAAGTAGCAAGAAGAAGGAAATATTTGAAATATCTAAAAGATAATTCTCTTGAAAGATATACATTGGTTTCAAAAAAACTTAAATTGAAAATCTAATTTGGGAAGCATTTTTGGCTTTTGCAAAGGTAGTAATTTTTTTATATCCTTAATTTTTATATTTTAAGATGACAACAAAAAATCTTATAGACCAAATCAAGTCTTGAGAGATCAAAATCCCTGTGATCAAAGAGTGAGTGAAAATCAAAGGGAAAATCTTGAAAAGAGTAGAGACTTGAATATTGGTAGATTGTGAGAAAGGCTCATTCACAGGTCTGATACTTCCAAAAGAAGTGAAAGAACTAGAAAGAAAGTGAGAAGATCTTACACCAGGTGTGGAGATAGAAGCAGAAGTTCTAAATCCAGATTTGATGGAAGATGAATGATATTTTATAATCTCTATTTCAAAATTGTTGCAATACGATTACTGGAATCAGATTGTAGAAAAAATCAAGAAAGACGAAGTAATTACAGTAGTTCCTACTGAAGCAAATTTATGATGATTATTGGTAGATATATTGGGAATCAAATGATTTATCCCATTATCACAGCTTGCTCCTGTAAATTATCCAAGAGTAGAAGACGGTGATCAGGAAAAAATCTTTGACAAGATAATAGCATTAATTTGAAAAGAATTTAAAGTAAGAATAATAAATATTGACGAAGATAATAAGAGAATGATTTTCTCTGAAAGAGAAGCTTTGAGAGAAGAAAGAGAAGAAATAATGTCTACTTTGGACATAGGAAGTGAATATGAATGAATAATAAGTTGAGTTTCAAGCTACTGACTATTTGTAACAATCGGCGGTGGTATAGAATGACTTGTTCATATCTCAGAAATCACTTACTGACACGTAGACAGTATAGAAAGATTTGGTAAGGTTGGGAAGAAGATAAAAGTAAAAGTTATCTGACTAGATGATGGTAAAATCTCTTTATCTATCAAACAATTGAAACCAGATCCATGGTCTTTGATCCCTGACAAAGTAAAAGAATGAGATGAAGTTACTGGTGAAGTAATAAGATTCGTACCTTATGGTGCATTCATCAGAGTTTTTGAAGATATCAACTGACTTATCCACTTGAGTGAGATAGCAGCTTGAAGAAATATCTCAAACCCTGCTGAAGTCCTTAGACTTTGACAGGTAGTTAAAGCTAGAGTTATCCTCCTTGATATGGATAAAAGAAAAATAGGTTTGACTATCAAAGGTTTGAATAAGGAAATAGATCAACAGATAGAATCTGCAGAGAAGAAACCTTATAAAAAAACTTATAAAAAAATAGTAAAATCTGAAGACGAAACTCCTGCCAAAGCAGTAGAAAAAACTGAAGAAACTACAGAGAAATCTGTAAAAAAATCTTCTAAAAAAGAAGACGCAGAAACTCAAGAATAATATAGCTTTTAGCTAAAAATAAAAAACTGTCTATGGAGGCAGTTTTTTTTGTTTGAGAAATAAGAGATATTGATTTAATACTTTTGAAGCCATATTTAATGACTTGATTTTTTGAATGAAATAATTAATAATATTTTGAGTTGATTTTAATTTTTTAAAGAAAAAAAATGGGGTGAGTAGATAGTATTCCGACCTATAAGTGACAAACCATTAAATTTGATGATTTAAAATGATGATGGGTAGAAGGAAGTAGAGTGGAGTCAACTCTAAAGGACGCTAGACGTGAGGTTTTATTTTGATTAGCATCTCCACAAGATTTTAAATATAGAGTTTTTTGTGAGGGGACTTGAGAAGTACTTGTGATTTGTTTGTCAGATATAGACTTTGAAAGTATACCATGAGGAACTGTACAATAAATAAAATTAAATATAAATTATTCTAACTAAAAATTTTTTAAAAACTCAAAAAATAAGTTTTTTATAGTGACAAAATAGTCGTTTCGTCCAATCTGCAAATAGTATTTATAAAAATAGTTTATGATGATAAAGGGTTTAAGTCATATTACATTATTGGTTAACGATTTGGATAAATCGTCAAAAATGCTAGAACATATATTTGACGCTAAACGTATTTATGACAGCGGAACAAAATCTTTTTCCATATCTATGGAAAGATTTTTTTTAATCTGAAAAATATGGGTAGTCTTGATGCAATGAAAATCCTTGAGTTCCCAGACCTATAACCATATCGCTTTTAAAATCTCTGCTAAAGATTTTGAAATTTATCTTTGAAAAATAAAGTATCTTTGACTTGAGTTAATGCTTTCAAGACCAAGGATAAAGTGAGAGTGAAAATCTATTTATTTTTATGATTATGACAACCATCTCTTTGAACTTCATACAGGAACTTTGAAAAGCAGGCTAAAACTCTATTTGTCTTAAAGTAACTTTTGAATAATATAAATCTATATAGATTTATATCCTGATGGTCATGTTGTAAAAATGTGGGACTTGAAAAAGTTATATTTTAGTTTGTAAAAGCATATATTTCCTAAGTAAATAAGATTCCACAACTTCTCATCTCATTTTTATATTTATTAATTCTTTGATATCATCATCATCTAATATCAATAAACATATTGATTTTTTTGATGAACTTCACCTTAATAAATCTATTTGTTTCTCCACTCATCTATCATTCAATCAATTCCTTGTAATCATTATTCAGAATCTTCATATTTCAGGCTTCTCCAAATATTTAAGTGTTGATATTATTGGTTCTTGTCATGCCTTATCTTTATAATTTTTGAATTCTACTGTCACAAATTTAGATTCATAATCTTTTTTTATCACATTTCACCAAAATGAATCTATAATTGAATCTGTTTCAATATTATTGTTGAGTATAATCAAATCTCTAATATCTAATCAATTTTCAGTTTTAACTTGAACGTCATAAATAAATTCTTTAAAAGAATCTTGAAATAAGAATTTATTTGTTTTTTCTCCCCATATTTCAAATTTCTTTGCTTCTTTAAATTTTTCACTATCATCTACAAATCATTTATTTTTTATTAACGATAATTCTTTTAACAAATCATCTCATTGTTTTACTAAATCGGCGTTTATTATTTTAACTCCTAAATCATTAAGCAATTCTGTTGGTAATTTTAATCATTCAAATAATTTCTTTATATTTTGTCTTCAAGTATTATTATTATTATTTTCACTTATAAAATCTTCCAAAACCATAAAATAAAATTGTTCATCATTGTTTTTTGCCTGTCTATCAAAAAAGTCTATATTTCCATTAGAATATGTTTGATTATCTATTTTCTGTAATTGTCTTATAAATTTAATTTTCTTATTGCCATCATAATATGGTGGTAAACTTCAAACTAAATATAAAGCAAGTTTTTTAATATCTATATTCATTATTTTATCATAAAATATTATCTTTATATGATTATAATTAAAATAAAAAATAAAACAAGTTTTTTATTCTTTATACAGTCTTTTGGCTAAAAAAGCCAATCCCAACGCATCTGCACTATCATTGTATTGCGGCATATTCTTTAGTCAGTAGATTTTCATTACAAAATTTTGGACAAGTATTTTTTCTGCTTTTCAGTTGCCTGTTATGTTTTTTTTGAGCTCTGTCGGCGTAAATTCCAAAATTTCTATATTATTCTTTAATGCTTGTATTATAACATTTCATCTCATACCAAACACAAATTCAGCGTTTGCCTGATTAAATTTTGTAAAAAAAAGTTTTTCCATTCAGATAGCTTTGATTTTGTATTTTCACAAAAATTCTTCAAAAAAATTATTGATTTCTAGCATCCTCTGGAAATATTTTTCCCTGTCCAAATTTTTTTCATTTATCAAAACAATCCCTGCATCTATTATGCTGAGATCGTCTTTTATAAGTGCGTATCCAAGTTTGCGGACGCCGGGATCTATACCAAGAAACATTTTTTGTATTAAAATAATGAAAGCTGCTCTCCAGACTGATAAAGTTTTCTCAAATTATCAATTATATTTTCTGCTGATTTAAAGCCAAGTTTATTTTTTAAAATCTCTCTATAAAGGTCAAAATCTATCTCTAATTTTAAATTATCTATTTTTAATTCTTGTAGTTCGTCTATCTGATAAAGTTGGATAAGAGATTTGCTATTAAACAAAGTTTCTTTTTGTTCAAGAAGTTTTTCTCTGACAGATGCAGATACTTCATCAATATTTTTGTATATTTCATCTATATAACAATATTTGGAGATAAGATCCTGTGCGGTCTTTTTTCCTATTCATTTGACGCCGGGCACGTTGTCGCTGGCATCACCTACCAAAGCAAGATAATCTACAATACATTTTGGTTCAAAGCCAAATTCTCATACAAACCTGTCTCTATCAGTTATTTCAGCTTTTGATGAATCACTAAAAAAAATATTTTTGTCTATAAGCTGCTTTAGATCCTTATCCAGAGACTCTATAAATATTTGAGTATTTTCATTTTTTACATTATTTGCGATACTGTAAATTATATCATCGGCTTCATATCATGGTATTTCATAGCAATTCATATTTAGATCTTTTACAATGTTTTTTATGATTCATATCTGATTTTTGAAATCATCGGAGATTTCGGGTCTGTTTGCTTTGTATTCAGCGTATTGCTGGTGTCTCAATGTTTTGGTAGGACCATCCCAGGCCACTACAAAAAAATCAGGTCTATTTTGGAAAAGTTTAAAAACCATTCTAAAAAATCCAAAAACAGCGTTCATATTTTCACCTGTTTTGCCTGTGATTTCTGGGAGGGCGTGATATGCTCTGTACATATATCAGCTACCGTCAAGTATATATAATTTTTGCATTCTATTTTTTTTGAGAAATAATTATATAATTTAACTAAATAACAAACTTTTACAAGAGATAATTTTATCTTCTAAATTTTTTAATGCCAATTACGAAGTTTACGTACATTGTATTGTTTCATGTCATTGTTTTTATTACTTACTTTGTTCCCGCTCTAAATATAAAAAAACAATGAGGTCATAATTTTTTGTTGCCTGTGCTTCTCAAAATGACCTCATTGTGGGAGAAAAAATTAAAAAATATATTTAACTTCGCTTTTTTAATATCGAAAAAATTTAAATCCCGATATGTTTAGATTTTGGATTTTGCATTATTAAAAATAAAATTATTCCCATCCATATTCACTGTAAAATATATTATTACGTATATTTTGTATAGCAAATTTTATAGCAGGAATGAGATTTGAAGGTAAATTATCCATATCACACCATTCTAATTTCTCACATTTGTGAGGTTCTGCATTTATAAAATCTCATTTCCACTTATCACAAAGGAAATAAGCATCAACCCCTTGAGATTGATCTATCTCTGCCTTTCTCTGCATAATATGTACTACTTTGATATCATCTGGACTCAAAATTATTCATCATTCTTCATTTGTTTCTCTTATCATACCTTGAGTGAAAGTTTCATTATTTTCTACATGTCATGAAATCAATCAATAATATCCATCAAAATAACCTGTATTTTTTCTTTTTAATAATAGTATGCTATTATCCCTGACAGGGAGCAAAAAACATGAAACAATATTTGTATGTCTATTTATTCCCATATCTTTCTATTCTTTTAAACGTTAAAACCCTTCTTCGCTGTAGAACGTATCATTTTTTATATCAGCTAAAACATTTTTGATATAAGGGATAGTGTTCCCTGGTAAATTATCCAAATCAAACCATTTTATTTCTTCGCATTTATCAATTTCATTATTTATGATTTCTCAAGACCACTTTGATGCTATAAAAAATATATCTATTCTTTCATTTTTTTCAGGTGGATTTGCTTTTCTATTTTTTACATGTACTACTTTCAAGTCTTCTTTATTCAAAAAAATTCATCATTCTTTATATGCAACTCTTATCATACATTGAGTGAGATTTTCTCAAGGATTTACGTGTCAGGATATCAATCAATAATTGCCGTCCTGAAATCCGGTGTTTCTTCTTTTTAGCAGTAGAGTTTTGTTATCCTGAAATAATATCAGATAACAGGCTGGAATAATTTGTGTTCTTTCTTTCATATTATTTTTTTATAAGATAAAGCAAAATATTTATATTAGTTTTCTAAAAAAAATCAACACAAAATAAAACATTTGTTTATTTTATAAAAAGTTATTTAACTTTTTAGATAAATTTGCTTATAATTTTGAATTCAAGTAATCTTCTTTGGACATATATTCCATTTCAATAATCACAGTTTTTTTGATTACTTTGCTAAACAAATCTGATAAAAAATTTTTATTTTCATCTTTTTTTAGTATTTCATGCTGCATTTTATTGATTACAATTAATTTAGCAGTTTCATTATTTATATTATCAAGATTTACAAAATTTTTGAGTGCTGTAGTTATCATAGGTTTATCACATATTTCAATGACTTGTGCCATTATTTTATCCAGATCGTTCAGATCTATTTCCACGTTAGTAGCCTTTTCCAAAGGTTTATTTTCTTCTTTTTTATTCTCTACGATCTTATCTTTTGTATCTTCAACAGGAATAGTCTTGTCTTCTGACTTAATTTCAGGTGAAGACTCTTTTAATGCTTCTTTTTTTTCGGACTTTAAAATCGTTTTCTTAACTTCAGGTTGTGAACTAAAACTTTTTCAGGATAAATCTTTATATATTTCGGATTTATAAATAATCAAAGGAAGCGGATAATTTTTTATTCATATGATTATATTTTTGAACACATCACTAAGTCTGACAAAAAAATCTATATCAGAAACAAAATTTCTGTCTATAAAAAGCAAAATTTCTTTTGCAAAGTTTGTTAAATCTATTCAGGATTTGTTTATCTCATCAAGTTTTGCAAAAACTTCGTTTAAGTCTCAACTTTTGTATAATTCTATAAAATCTTTTATAATTTTGTCTGGAGCAACTCCCAAGAATTTGGATACGCTCTCTTCGTTGATTTCTCACAATACGCTTATCTGATCAAGATATTTATTTGCATCTCTCATAGCTCCATCGCAAACATTCGCTATAAGTTTTAATCAATTATCGGTATATTTTATATTCTCTTGATTTGCGATAAACTTTAGTCTATTTATAATATCATCATTTGAAAGTTTTTTGAAATTAAAAACCTGACAGCGTGAAATTATAGTTTCAGGGACTTTATTTATTTCAGTGGTTGCAAGTATAAACATAAGATATGCAGGTGGTTCTTCCATTATCTTGAGTAATGCATTAAAAGCTGACTTGGAAAGCATATGCACCTCATCTATTATATAAACCTTTTTTTTGAGCACTGTAGGAGGATAAGAAGCCTTGTCTATGATTTCCTCCCTGATATTGTCTACCTGTGTATGGGAAGCAGCATCTATCTCTACAAAATCTAGAGTCTGTCATTTTAACATAGTTTTGCAGACATCACATTCATTGCAGGGATTGCCGTCTTTTTGGTTTGGGCAGTTTACTGCTCTGGAAAGGATTCTTGCTATTGTGGTTTTACCTGTTCATCTTGGTCAGAAAAAAAGATAATTATTGTTTACTTGCCCTCATTTTATTTGAGCTTTGAGGATATCTACTATATGAAATTGATTTACAACTTCATCAAAATTCATTGGACGGTATTTCAATGTTAATGACATTTTTTGTATTAAAATAATAAATTTACTATTTATAAAGTTTTAAACTTTTTTTTCAACCAGAATTTTATTTAAATTTATTTATTTGATTTTTTCACGGACTGGGGTAAGTATAATATTGAAGAAATAAAAAACCCCGTCTGCAAAAAAACACAGACGAGGCGAGCCTATAGCCCGATTGTTGAATGTTAAGAATCTTTGTAGGGCTTGAGTTCTTCCACCGTAAAGATGCTCTGGAGACCGAAACCGGCATCCGCCAAATTCTGCCTACCTCCTTCCTGCCGATCCAGCACTGCCAGTACTCCGGAAATGAGGAAGCCACCATTCTGCACGCGTTCGATGGCGGTGAGCAGAGTGCCGCCGGTTGTGACCACGTCTTCCAGCATCACGACGTTAGCGCCCGGCTGAAGGTTGGCAGTTCCTTCCAGAAACTGGTTGGTGCCATGACCCTTTGACTGTTTGCGCACGATGATGCCGGGCAGAGGCCTGTCCATGAAAAAGGAAAGCAGACTGGTGGCACTGATCAAGGGATCAGCACCAAGCGTCATCCCTGCCACAGCATGGACGTCGTGGAAATCAGATCCCAGCATATCCATGAAAAAACTGGCTATGAGGACTCCTCCCTCCGGGTGCAGGGCGGTCGGCTTACAGTCAAAGTAGTAGCTGCTCTTACGTCCGGAGGTGAGAGTAAAATCTCCCTCCCTGTAAGAGAGTCTCAGGAGCAGTTTTGCGAGCGTTATCTTCCTTTCTTCTTCAGACGGTAGGACAAAAGAAAAATTTCTTAAGGGTTGCATAACTCACTCACTTTGCCGGTGTTAATGGCTGTTAAATGTTAACTTTCAAAAAGACTAAACACATTCAGTAATTTTATTATATATTTATTTTAAATATAAAGTCAATAGGTTTTTAAAATACGTATAAAAATCTAGAAAAATATTTTTATTCCTTTTTTAATAATTATTTGCTCTCAAATTATTATATTTTTAGAAAAAATTTCAAACATTTTATATAGATTGATTTAAATAAAAATAAAACCAAAAATAAAATATTTTCATCAAAATTATATAAAAGATAATCTTGAAAATAAAAGACTTTTTTATATAATACCTATACAATCAGAAAAAGCCCTTTTATAATTAATTAAAAAAAAATGATTTGGATTATTCTTATTATTATTGTAGTGCTAGTAGTATATCTTATAAGCGTATACAATAAACTTATAGTTCTTAGGAACAACAGAGAAAATGCTTTTGCAGATATTGATGTCCAGCTCAAACAGAGATTTGATTTGGTGCCAAATTTAGTAGGGACTGTCAAAGGATATGCTTCTCACGAACAGGCAGTATATGATAAAATCACCAAAGCAAGAGAAAGTTATCAGTCTGCATGATCTACTGATCAAAAGATTGCAGCAAGTAATATGCTTAGCGGTGCTTTAAATGGTCTGTTGGCTATAGTGGAAAGTAACCCTGAATTAAAAGCAAATACAAATTTTATGCAATTACAGTCAGAGCTTGCTGATATAGAAAATAAAATCGCAGCAAGCAGGAGATATTTTAACTCTGCTACCAAAGAATACAACACATCACTTGAAACATTCCCAAACAATGTTTTTGCAAATATGTTTAACTTCAAAAAATGAGAATATTTTGAGGTAGCAAATGAATCTGAAAAAGAGGCTCCAAAAGTAGAATTTTAAAAAAAATAATATGGATTTTGAAATAAATAATGGGATCATCACCTGTGGATGAAAAGAACTTTCTACTCAATGAAAAACCGAACAAGAAATTCTTGCAATTTTTGAACAATGAGAAAAATATATTGAAGGGATCAGAGAAAAGCTTGTAAAAGAATCTTTAAAATATATATGAGCTAAAAGAAGGTCTTATACTTCAAGAGAAGAGTGAATGTCTCCGGAAACTTGATTTGACTGTTCTGGATTTATTACTTTTTTGCTAAAACAATTTGGTTTGTCAAAAGATGGGATAAGACACTCCAACGAATATTTTGACAGGTATTGAGTATTGATTCACAATGATAAGGTAAAAGCTTGAGATCTAGTGTTTTTTTCATGGAAGGGCAAACGGCCGGAGCATATGTGAATGATGATATCACAGACTCAATATATCCACTGTTCTCAAAAAAATAAATGAGTTGCGATTGATGATATGATTGTTAAACCAATAAAAATTTGAGATGATCAAATTTATATAAGTAATCCTATATGATTTAAAAGAATATCTTTGAATTTTGGAGATAGATTTCTTATAATATAAATTACAAAAAATGGCGAAAGACTTAATCGTAATAAAAGTATGAAGCAATATGCTAATAGATCCAAACGGAACTATAAATAAAGAAATTTTTGAAAATATATCATACCAGATAAACAAAATCAGAAAGGATAATAATATGAATGTTGTTTTGATAAGTTCTGGAGCTGTATGACTTGGCAGGAGAAAATTAACTGATTTTTTGGGGAATGGAGATAAAACTTTGGAAAAACAATTTTTTGCGTCAATATGACAACCTTATTTGATGAAAGAATATGATGATGTTTTCAAAAAATATTGAATAATAATATCACAGGCACTTTTGACTAGAAGCGATTTTGCGGACAGAGAAAAATACCTGTCTATGAGAAATGTATTAAACATGATACTAGACAAAGGCATATTGCCGATAATAAATGAAAACGATGTTTTGTCGCCTGAAGAGTTGGATTTTTCTGATAATGATCAGCTGGGAGCTTATGTAGCGGGTATGCTTGGTGCCAAATACTTGGTTTTGGTATCAAACATAGACTGACTTTATACTATGCACCCTTCCAAACCTTGAGCAAAACTCATAGAATATGTAGACTGTATAAACGATGAAATATTAAAATACGCTGAAGAAGAAAAAAGTTCTATGTGAACAGGCTGAATGAAATCCAAACTAAATACTGCCCAGCTTATGATGAATCTTGGGGTAAGTATGTTTATAGTAAACGGGAAACAGGATTCCTGTCTATTGAAAATAGTTGCTTGAGAAAAAATAGGTACACAATTTGAAGCTAGGGAGTGCAATATCTCTGGAATAAGGAGATGGCTC
>CALFEN010000125.1 GCA_937950065.1 uncultured bacterium
TCAAGATATTTTTACTGTTCATGTATCTCTAAATACAACAACTCATCACATATTCCCATTCCAAGGGATAGGAATAATAGTGAGACCCACAGGGATTTCAAAATCCGTATAATTTGGAACACTAACTATCTGTGTATAATATTTATAATATTTATATTTTAATCAATTTTTGAGCGTAAATGTATTTCATGACTTAGAAACTATTTTATTAAACTCATACTGTCATACTCCATTATATTGAGATGTTATTATAAAAATTTCCTCTCAAGCCGAAAATTTGGAAGCATCTGCTACTACCAAAGATTTAGTTGACACTGCTGCATCCGCTGTACTATAAGTATAGTCATTAATTACTATTGTTTTAGGTTTAGTAGTATCTACATATCGCTCTTTTATAATTTTTCACTTTCACTCGTAACACTGAACTTGAGCATAATATGTTCTTATTCAATTTATCAAGTTCTTACTAGGAGCTCATACAAAATTACCGGTCTGAAGAACGCTCATCGCAGTATAATTATATGTAATATCTTTATATGTGATTCCTCTTACCACTCAAGCGTTACATTTATCATCACAGTATTCTCCATTAAAATATAATCATGGTCAACATGTTTTAACATCTGGTACAGGAATTGTCCAACCTGTAAGTCAAATAATATTAGCTACTACGTTCCCCTCGCAACTTCATTTCAGATTTAATAAATCCAACATGACTTGTCATGATGGTAAATTCCTTTTACGAGCATATTCATTTGTTTCATAATTCATTACGGTTATCTTGCTTGGGTAAGTCAACTTATCTCATTGTTCACACGTACTTATTGTATTACTACTAATAATATATGGTGTCATATATTTCCCTCTATATATTTGCTCTCACGTTTCTTTATCTCTATAATCCTCTATCATAGTTCCTACTTCATATCATTTTGTATTTTCCCAAGGGTTAACAGCTTTAACATAACTGTAATAAACATTTTTATCACTTGGATCTACTGGTAACTTGCTAATATCAAGTCAGTTACCTATAACACTTTGATCTACGATTCATTGATAACCTATAAGAGTTCCGGATTGATCTAGTATCTCTATCTTATCATTAGGATCAGGATAATCCTTATGGTTAAAATAGTATCCTCCTAAAGCTGTAGCTATACTATTAGCATCTGCATATCTTCTTGCATCTCTTCACTGTTTCATAAATTTTGCTGCCAAAAACCAACCAGCTGCCGATAGTACTATTATTATCACTATCGCTGTGGTCACTTCTATCAAAGTAAATGACTTCCTTGTATATTTCATTGTAAATATATAATTTGTAAATTTTCTTGGATTATAAAAAAATTTTTTAGAATTTCAAGTTATTTGAATACGAATTACTCAAACAAATTTTGCTCCTGATATTTTATATTTCAGGTGTTTTCAAATTTTTCTTTGACAAAAGGATATCTCTCCCAAAATTTTTCAATTCAGTTTATTATTTCAATTCAGTATTTAGCAGCTTTTTCAAGTTTGGAGCCTCATCAAGTCCCTACTAATATAAAATCTGTTTCCATAGTCGGCATATCGTCAAAGGCGGCACCAAAACTTTCAAGTATTTCTACTATTTCAGGTCTAGGCAAATCAAACTTTCAGGTAATGCTAAATCTCTTATCGGTAAGTTCATTTTCTACAGAGTTTATCTGATTATCAAAATTATTGAATCTTACTCAAATTTCCTGCATAGATTTTAGTATATTTATATTTTCCTGTTTGGACATAAAAAACTTAAGAGAAGCCACTGTTTTTTCTCATATTCAGTAAATTTCATTTAAAAATACCTCATCTGTAAAATATCTATCCAGACAGGTATAGTCAAATTCTTTGATAAGTTCTTCTAGAGTATGTCAGTTTCACTGTGATATTATATTCAAATCATCGTAAATAGCTTTTTCTATAATTTTAGCAGATTTCTTTCATACAAATTTTATTCAAAGTCAGTTTATAATTCTTCGCAATTGATTATTTTTTGATTTCTGGATTTGAAGCAACATTTCTGAAACTCTTTTTTTACCCATCAATGGCAGTGAAGATATTTTTAACCTTGTTTCAGGAATTTCTAGTTTGTATATATCAGCAAAATTTCTTATAATATTATTTTCTACAAGCAGTTCTACAAATTTATCTCCAAATCATTCTATATCCATACAGTCTTTGGATACAAAATGCAAAAGCTGCTCCTTAATTACGCTAAAACAATTTATATTTCAACAGTAGAGATTTACTTCTCATTCTATTTTTACTGTTTCTGTATTGCAGACAGGACATTTGGCTGGCGGAGATATTTTTATCACGCAGTCAGAAATAATTTCATTTACTTGCTTCTTTTCTCAGTTAATCATATAATATGTTTTTCCATTTTCAAAAACATATTCAAAATTATCTATCACACAGTCAGCTCTTTTTTCTTTGATTACGCCAAGTATGTATGGGATCACTTCTCCTGATCTCTGCACCCAGACATAGTCTCATATACATATATCTTTTTGAGCAATATAATCAAAATTATGCATACTTGCCCTAGAAATCTTTACTCATCATACGTTGACTGTTTCCAGTATAGCAACCGGAGTAATAGCTCCGCTGCGTCATACGCCAAATTCCACGTCAAGCAACTTCGTGGATATCTGTTTAGTAGGGAATTTGTAAGCCATTGCCCGTCTTGGATGATGATTTGTGCTTCATATGAGATTATGAATTTCAAGTTCATTTATTTTTATAACAAGTCAGTCATATTCTACTTCTCCATCTTCAAGAATATTTTTAACTTTTTTATCCAGACAGTAATCTACTACATTCTCAATAGTTTTAAACTTCTTATAATTTGGATTTACTCCAAATCATATTTTATCAAGATATTTTAATATATCATACTGTGTTTTGAGATTTAACTCGCTGGAACAATATAAAATTTCATAAACATAAGCTATAAGTCATCTGGAAGCTGTAATAGCTGCATCAAGCTGTCTGAGACTTCCAGAAGCTGCATTTCTTGGATTGGCAAACAGAGCTTCTCATTCCAACAACCTTTGGGAATTTATTTTTTCAAAAGATTTTTTTGGCATTACAACTTCAGCCCTCAAAGAAATCTGATCTGTCTTTTCAAACTCTTTAACAGTCAACGGCACATTTATTATAGTCCTTATATTTTTAGTGATATTTTCTCATACAGCCCCGTCTCATCTGGTAATGCCAGCCCAAAGCTTTCATTTTTTATAAATAAGTTCCACGCTAAGTCAGTCATATTTGGGTTCTACTACAAAACTTCGTTTAGTTATTTCCAACTTATCCAAAGCTCTAGCCAAAAAATCATTTCGGTCTTTGAGATCTTCAGCGTTATAACTATTTTCCAGACTAAGCATTTCCTGTAGATGCTTTTGCTGCTTAAACTCTGATTGTATCTGATTTACCAGTCTCTGGGTAGGACTTTGTATGTCTACCAAACTTGGAAAACGCTTTTCTATATCTTTGAGAATAGTAAAAAGACTATCATACTCATAATCAGAAATTGTAGGTGCAGAATTTATATAGTATAAATAATTATGATAATTTAAAACTTTAATTAATTCAGGGTAATATTTTTGAGCAAGGGAGAAATCTATATTTTGTTTTTTTACAAATGTTTTTAATAAATTTTCAGTAATCTGGTTTAATTTTTTATTATCAAACATTTTTATTTTTTTATTATAAATTTTTATTTAATATATCAAAGAAGACACAAAAATCAAGAAAATCATAAATTTTGATTTAATCAAAGAACATTATCAAATTACTAAACGAAATAAGTTAAATAAAACATATTTTATTAATTTCAATTTATATATATTTTTACCCAAGATAAGGACACACAATATGTGTCATGTGAAATAAAGATTAAAATATATTAATAGAACTACAAAACTAAATTATATCTACAATTTCCACATTCTTATTTTTAAATTCAAACAATTTACCAGGTCTATGATTTACTCCAATTTCTTTTTCTCAAGTTTCCCTTATAATATCAAGTTTCTCAATCTTTTTCCTAAAATTCCTCACATCAAACCTTTGACTAAATATAATCTCATAAATTTCCTGTAAATCTGAAAAACGAAATTTCTCCGGCAATAAAAATTGAGCCAAATTTGTATATTCAAGTTTTGATTTTAGTCTCTTTACTCACCACATTACCATATCTTTGTGGTCAAAAGCAAGCTTTGGAAGTTTATCTATAGGGAAGAATTTAGCTTCCTTGGCGTCTGTGCCGGCTTTCAAGGTAACGTTCTTATTATTTACTATAGCAAGATATGCTACACTGACTACTCTTCATCTAGGGTCTCTATCTATTTTGGAAAAAGTATATAACTGCTCCAAATAAACATTCCTAAGATTAGTTTCCTCTTCAAGCTCTCTATATGCTGCCTGCAAAGTGTCTTCGTCTTCCAATACGAATCATCAAGGTATCGCCCGCATATCTTTAAATGGCTCTGTCAACCTTTTTATCAACAACAGTTGGAGCTTCTGATTTATTATAGTGAATATAAGAGAATCTACAGTAAGCAATATATTTTGTCTAGTCATTAAATGTTTTTTATTAAATAATACTTTATTATTCTAATTTCATTATATATAAAAGATTAAACATTTCAAGAGTTTTTGTAATTTTTACACTTTCTCTTGAAATATACATCTTTTTGTATATAATACAATTACTCAAGAAATACAGGATTGGTTTTGAACCTTGATATAAGGCTGCATTCAAACAATCCTATATCAAATAATGTCATATCAAACAAATATAAAAAACTCTAAAATAATAATTATGATTTTGACACAAGCACAAAACATAATTTTAAATTTGCTTTAAATCCTAATCAAATATCAAAATGGAAAATAAACTCTCCCCAGATTCTGCCTTGATAGTGGTAGATTACCAAAATGATTTTGTCTCTCCCAGATGAGCACTTTATGTAAAATGAGCAGAAACTATATCACAAAGCATAAGTAGCTTAATAGCAATATTTGGATTACAAGGTTTGAAACTAATTGCAACAAAGGACTGGCATCCCCAAAATCATATCTCATTTGCCTCTTCCCATGGACTCAAACCATTTGAAAGTAAAAACTGAAACATGCTTTGGCCTGACCATTGTATAGCAAACCTACGATGATCGCAGCTTTTCTGACTTTCCGACGAAATCTTTCACAAGATTATTTTAAAATGATATGAAACCGACAAAGACGCCTACAGCGGATTTAAATGAACTGATTTAAAAGAATATTTAGGCCAAGACTGAATAAAAAAACTATATCTGTGCGGAGTCGCTACTGATTATTGCGTAAGAGAAAGCGCTTTAGACTCTATAAAATTATGATACAAAACTTATTTATTTACAGATGCTGTCAAGGCTGTAGCTCAAACAAGCGAAAACGCCGTATTAAAGGATCTTCAAGAAATATGAGTAAATCTTATAGATTTTGATTACTTAAAAAAAATTGTCTAATAGTTACTGTAATAAATACATTTATATATTAAATTTAATAAAATGCGTAACAAACCAGAAATACCTTCAAAGCAAGAAAAACTAGCAAAAAGAAAACCTTCCTGATCTCAAATTTGAAGAAAAGTAGCTTGAGAATTAAAATCTGCTCTAGAGTGAATACCTATACCAAACAAGAAAGATTATCTTGAACTCAAAATGGGATGAAAATTTGTCAAAGAATATATGGCGAAGATCACTAGAGAACTTGAGAAATATAATCCTTGAGATGAAATATGAATTCAAGCACCAGAAGGTTATTCTATATCAAGACAAATGTTGGAATTCGTAGCAGGACTCTTAAGAAAAAATTGATGGGAGGTCAAAGTATGCTTTGAATCTTCATGTATGTGAGAAAGAGGATATTCCTATCTTACTTTAAAATAATTTTATATTATAAAAAATACTAAAATGGAAACAACAGAAAACACTACAAACCATGAACAAAAGGATAGTTCACAAATAGTTTTAGAAAAAGCAGAATTGTTATCAGACCTTGATATTGACTGGAATTTTTTAAAACTACTGCCTTGATTTGACGGAGTAGAAATCAGGTCATGATTTTTTTCCGCAAAATATTTTGTAAATACTGCAAAGATGGTAGAAGACATCCCAGACAAAGAGCAACAAGTAGTCATGCAGATTTTTCAAAAGAGCTCAAATGCAATTATTGCTTGAGTAGAGATAGTAAGAAACCTTGTAAAACTTATGAGTGGATATTACAAAAATGAAACTTTAGCATCAAAACTTCTAGAAAGATATATGGAACTAAAACAGGAATCGAAAATCCTGCAGGAAAAAATGAGTCTTGATAATAATTTCCAAGATGAAGCCATAAACAAAAATGTCGAACTTTTAAATATCAAAAAACGACTTGACGCATTATGGGTTCCTGCTTGAAATCAAGTACAAGTGGAAATCTGTAAAAAAGATGGAGATATATCAGAAAAATTTGCTCCCGTTATAAAAATCATCTGACCTTACAAAGTTTTTGCAAAACTCGAGTCAGTATATTTATGACTATTGGCAAGGACTACCAAAGTAGCCACAAATACTGCCAAGGTTGTGGAAGCAGCCAAATGAAAACCAGTAATATTTTTTGCAGACAGATTTGACTATTTCGGTACACAAAATATAGATGGCTACGCTGCAATGCTTGGTGGCGCAAAATGACTGGCTACAGATGCACAAGCTTTTGCTCTAAACAAAAAATGACAATGAACAATGCCGCATGCATCTATCGCAATATTTGACGGGGATACTGCCAAAGCTACACTGGAATTCGCGAAAAAAAATCCTGATGTCCCTTTAATATCATTGGTAGATTTTGATAACAACTGTACAGAGACAGCTGTGAGAACTGCAGAATTCCTAAAAAATCATTGATATGACTTAAATGCTGTAAGACTTGAGATCGGA
>CALFEN010000126.1 GCA_937950065.1 uncultured bacterium
AAAAAAGGATCTAAAGATAGAGTGAAAGATGATTTAGATAGTCTATACGTTGATATTGAAGCAGTTTGATCTGATTGACGGCTGACAAAAGCAGAGCTTATGTATGTATTTCAAAGATTAAAGAGTAAAGAATATATTGAACAAAACCAAAAAGTTTTTAGTTTAATAGAAAACAGTACTGGCAAAGAATATGATTTTTTGGGTAAAGTATATAAATTCTTAAACGATCTATTATTTCTTATGTTGAGAAAATGATTTACTATAAAAGAAAAAGCAGATTATGATTTTTTGCAGGAAAATTGATATAAAGAAAAATTAAACAAATTAGGTAATTTTCATAAATTAAAATGAAAAGTTGTGATATTTGTTTGAGAGAATCTTATATTGGCGGAAGATTTAAAAACTGATAATTTCTTCGTGCAGTGAGATCAATTGATCGAATATGACAATAAAGATTCGGTTAAAACTTTTGATACAGATCCGGATATCCTAAATGTATCGGTAGATAACTTAAATGTTCTTCAAAAATTTTTGTATATATTTTTGAAGGATGTTGCAAAAGACGACAATACAGAGTCTATAGATTCTTTTAAGTGATTAGAAAAAGAGCTAAAACAAGACAATTTAGTAATAGCTAAAGGCAGATTTAACTACAAACAAAAACAAAAATGACAGAAAAAAAATTAATAAATGATATGAAACAGGAAATAAATAATAAATTTGATTTGGTAGATATCCCTTTATTTTTGAGAGATGATGTCAGCAAAATATTAGACTGACTAAATTATTATAAATTATCAAATCTTTATAAAAATATAGATATGTTTTTGGAGCATCTGATATTGCTAAAAAAACAGTATATGATAAATTTGAGGACTTTGGTAAATAAGGAAAAATTGGAAATAAATGTCCCTATAAAGAATTTGAATATCAAAGTTTCCAAAGCTTTGAAAAGTTTTGCAAAGGAAGATATGAAACATATAAAATATTATCTTCCACATACAGAAGTCAGGAATATAATAAAAAATTATATAGCTTGAAATGTTTCTAATTTTACTAATAAAGAGGCTCTATCCGCGGTCAGGACAAAGATATCAAAATTGCATGTGATAAGACTCAAGATTTCTACAATATTAAACTTATCAATCTTGGAATATACCAATTCTCCATCTAGAATATTGTTTATGCAAAAAATAAAAATATAATTTCCTAGAGTAAATTTTTTCTTGCATTTTGTTTTCAAAAGTTTATACTTTTATCAAAATTTATTATTTTGAAAATAAACAATGTCTAGATGAAAAATAATTTCTATATATATTCCAGATGGGAATCCTAGAAGTATAAAGATTTGTGATATAAAAACCAGTATTGCAAAAGCTATTTTTATACCGAGAAATAGAATAATAGAGTGATTGACTGAAAGAGATTTGGAATTTCCTTGAATATATTTTCTCATATGAGAAGAGGACGAATTAGGAAAGAATAATATTTATATTTGAGAGGCAGATCCTTTAAAAAATAGAATTTCTGAACATAATAAGAAAAGAGAGGACTGGAATTATGTAATTGCTTTTGTATCCGAAAAAAATAATATTAATAAAGGTCATATAAAATTTTTGGAAAATTATTGTTATGAAGAGGCAAAAAGAGCTGATAAATGTATTCTTAATCAAAATGTCCCAACAAAGTCTACTATAACTGAACAAGAACAAGATTTTATCTTGGATTTTTTTGATGATATAAAAATACTTATATCTACATTATGATATCCTATTTTTGAAATAGAAAATAAGAAGAAGAAAAAATTTTTATATTGTGAATGAAAATTAGCCAAAGCTAAATGAGAGTATACAGAAGATGGTCTTATGGTTTACCAAGATTCTACTTGTAATATAGAAGAAAGTAACACCTGTCCTCAAAACATAAGGAAATTAAGAGAGTATTTATTGGAAGAAAATTTTTTGAAGAAATCTTCGAATTTATATGTATTCAAAAGATCTTATTTATTTTCTTCTTTGAGTACATCAGCTTCTGTTATTTTATGAAGAAGTGCAAATTGATGGACAGAATGGAAAGACGCTAATTGAAATACCGCTGATAAGATATTTAGAAAAAATTAAACAATAATGTTTTCCCATTTTTTTAACCACGTTTTTCCTACGGACTGCGTTGGGTGCAGCAAACCATGATCCTACCTTTGCAGCGACTGCAGACGCGACCTTGTGCTGCACTCGGAAATCTGTCCAGTCTGCCATAGTTATAGCAAATATTTTTTTACCTGCCCAAACTGCAGGAAGTCAGCAGATATTTATTATGAGTGAATTATTATTTGATTTAAATATACAGGGATTTTGAAAAAACTTATTTTAAATCTCAAATTCTTGCACCTTTATGATCAGGCGGAATTTCTCTGACAAATCATACAAAATCATATTCTGGCAAATCCGTTTTTGCAGACAGCGATTAAAAACAAAAAACTTGTAGTAAGTTTTGTGCCGTCGCACTGGTTTAGGAAATATTTTATAAAGGGCTATAACCAGTCAGAGCTGCTGGCAAAGAAAGTGGCACAGACGTTGAAAGTGCCTTTTGTCCAGCTATG
>CALFEN010000127.1 GCA_937950065.1 uncultured bacterium
AAGACATCTATTATATCAAAAACGCTGATAATATAATAATACAATGAGATAAAATAAATTTTGTTCTGCAAAATTTTACGAAAATTATTAAATTTTACAATTTTGATTTTTCAAAAAAACAAATATATGCTGTTACAGATATTAATGAAAACTTTTTGAGAAGAGTACTTTTTAGATATATGAAATCTATAGGAACTACCGAAATAAACATACTAAACCAAAGAGATCTTTTGAATTTTATTACTCAACTTGCCAGCGACAAAAATATATGAAAACCTACATTTGTGAAATCATTTAATGTTTCATTGGAGAAAAAAAGTCCTTATCTTATCATATCTGCAGCCGTAGATTATCTGATTTACAATTGAATACCAAACTGAATTATATGATTAATTTTGACGCTATGCGTAGTTGCTCTTGTGATAAGTGTATTTAGGCAGATTATAGGTTTGCCTGTTTTTAGTGTTTTTAATCCTATGCTGTTTGCTATATTCATAGTTATATTATGAATGAAATTCACTTTTATTTTATTTAGGATATGATTTTTGGCTACTTTCCTGATATGACTGATAAATAAAAAAATCTATCTATTACATAGTGCCAAAATTTCAATGCTTGTCATTGTCTATTTTATAATGGTAATGACATTCCTGACCATGGAAACATATTTTAACCGAAACATCATAGACTACACGATTTTTTCCAATAACTATATAATATTCCCTATAATACTCGTAATGATCAATGCAGATAAAGTTTTTGGTGAAAATATAAACTTTTTGAAAAAATGATTTTATATCTCTGTAATAGAATTTTTGGTAATATCACTTATTGTTTATTTTATATTAAATTGGTCATGGCTTAATTATCTATTACTATCTTATCCTGACTTTATAATAATTATAATATTATTAAACCTTATAGTCTGAAGGTTTACCTGACTTCAACTTATAGAATATATACGTTTTTATCCCCTAATGAAAGATGGTGAAGAAGAGTAGCAATGCTACTTGTATTATCTCGTGCAGATGCAAAGTAAATACTGACAACCTAAAGATTAAATCTTTCTAATTCAATTTATTAAAAAACATAAACAGTATTATCATATAATATTTACAAAAACTATAAGAATATCTAAATAATTTTGCATTTTTTAAAAAAATATTTATAATATATTATATTCTTTATAAATAAAAACAAAAAATGACAGAGATAAAAGACACATTTGACAGCAATGTAAATAACTTATCAGCCACAGAGATAGGTAAAATGAGACAATTGAAGAACGAAATTAGATCAGGAAAACTTACAAAAGATAACTTGAACTTTCCAGCAGAAGAGAAAGAACAAATTATCAAAATATTTAAAGAAAATCGCGACGCATATCTCAAAAGAGCAAAAAATCCTGAAGCAAAACAAAAAATTTGAAATCTGTTTAACAGTATTATAACTTTCTTACAAGATCCTGAAGCTTACCATGCTCAAAAAGCAAAATGACAAAAACATCCTGAATGATGAAAATGAAAGCATGGCAAAGATGAATGATCCCACGAAGGGAAATGACATAGAGAAGGATGAGCATCCAAAGAAGGAGAAATTTCTATAAGCAGTCCGGAGGAAGCTGAAAGAATAGCAAAAGAACTTGAAGCAAAAGGAGAACTTCTCAAACCTATAGATCAAGTGATTCCAAACAAAAACAAAGAAAGAGCACCACAAAGATCCTCTGCACCAGCACAGGCTCCTCAATGACCGCAAATGCAAAGAGCAGAAGAGGCTCCTGTACAAGCTCCTGTGTACTG
>CALFEN010000128.1 GCA_937950065.1 uncultured bacterium
TTCTCATACCCTTTCAAATGAGGAGATTGTAAAAGCTTTGAGTGTAAAACTTGATGAACTTATGTGAATGCTTAAAGAAAATGAAGAAAAATATCAATCATATAATGATTCTTTGATGGAACTAAAGTCTAAATATAAAACTCAGGCTTTGGAATACAAAAAAGATTTGGACAATTTAACCCAACAAAAACAATATATCTATCAGATGGTTTTGTTAATAAAAGATAATAAGCAGGACCTAGAAGACAGATATAATTCTTTGTCCGAAGATAGAAAAAACATTAGGGAACAGATTTTGAGTATTATAAATATCGCTAAAGACAGCTGATATGATTTTAAATGAAAATGACCTATATGAGAGAGCATGGCAAGACTTTTGGCTTCACAGGATAATTATGCTACATGAGATAAATTTTTTACATGGCCTGTGCTTGATTTTAAAAGGATTTCGACATTCTTTGATGACCCTGATTATCTCAAAGAATTTGGAAGTCTGCACAAAGCCATAGATATCTCTGTCGCACAATGAAGCGAGGTTTATGCTCCTGCAGATGGTATCGTTTATAAAGTTGTTAACAACGATAGTATCAGCACAAATCGGCTTATGATATTCCACAAAAATTGATATGTTACAGTTTATCTTCATATGAATCAGATATTTGCCAAAGAATGAGACTATGTAAAAAAATGAACTATAATTTGACTTAGTTGATGAAAACCTTGAACAAGATGAGCTTGAATGCTGACAACTTGACCACATCTTCACTTTGAAATTATCAAGAATTGAAGTTATGCAGATCCTTTGACTGAGCTTGATTTGAGTCTTTTTGCTAGCAGTAAGTGACTTCCTCAAAAATATCACCTTCAATATCTTAAAGATAAATTTGCAAGGAAAGTGAATTTGACAGATGTAAAATATTTGGATTGAGATTCCGCCAGAGAGAGAAGACAGAACTTTCTTATCAAATATGCTGCTTCACAGTTTAAGGACGTAGAAATTCGAGAAGCTGCAGCTAAAGAAAAAAATATAGATGTTGATCTTGGTATCTGTGTATGATTCGCAGAAACATGACTTGGAAATCATCTTGCTTCCAAAAACAATATCTGAAACGTTGGAAATAATGATAAATGAGACCGTGTAAACTTCTCTGACCCATCAATCTGAGTAAAAAGCATTTACTATGCTTTGGGTAATAAACTTTTGTCACAGCATCAGACAGTGGATCAACTTTCAAGGTTTGGGAATAAGACTTGAACTATATATGCTTCTTCAGATTTCAACTGGGAAAAGAATATAATAAGATGTATGACAAGTATCAAATGATACCGAGTCCCTGAAGATTATCCTTTCAGGACATATAACTAAATCGTTTTCACAGACTTAATGAGATGCTATGACTCTATGTCGTAGCATTTTTTTTATAGAAATTATTATCTCTTGAAATAAATTAATACATACATATATTTACTTTAACTTTGGATGGGTGTTTCCGTCCATTGTTTTTATCTCCTTAATCGCTGTGAGTAGGGTCGACCGAAAGCAGCACAACGGTTTTGTATGCCGAGCCTCCTCGCATAATAGCAAAAGACCTTAGATAGAAGCTCTAGGTCTAGGGGGCTCGGCTCTCTTAAGAGCCGTTGATGAGCTTCTTACATTGTAAGGGGCTGGTATATGGGAAAGAAAAATAAACGTCGGATTCTCCGATATGTGTGGGAGCGCTTCAGTGGGGCTCCCTTTTTGTGTAGATGAAAAAATTATTTTTATTTATATTAGTGTATATTGAGTTTCAGTTTTTTTGTATCTAAGAATTGCTTATTTTTATATTAAAAAAAGAGTTATTGACAGTTCTAAAGATTTTAATTGTCTGGATATTTATCTAGTAATAATTTGTTTATAAAAAAACTCCGCAAACATTGTTGCGGAGCTAGAAAAGCTTTATTAGATTCTATCCCAGTTTCGGTTGTTAAAATTTATTTTATGGGTTTTTAAATATTCTTCAATATCAGCAGATCTTCTTTCAAAGAATTCTTTTGAACGGTTCAATGCTACAGTCATTTCATCATTTCATCAGTTCAAATCGGAATGTTTGGCTCTCATTGCCTCTCTTTGTACTCATTTGAAGTCTTCAAAAGTTTTTATGTTGCCTATTTTTGCTTCAGATCCAGGACCTAATACGGAACGTAATAATTTGAAACAGTTTTTGAATCTTATGTTTTCAGATACTCAAGTATGCTCATCGAACGATCTTGTTATGTCTTTTATTTCTCGATTAGTGAGTATTTTGTTGTCCCTTGTTCATTCATTTGGAGCTTTTTGTTTCGGTTGTTCTTTGTCTTGTGCTTTTTCTCATTTTTGTTCAACTCTAGTATATTTGTTTTTAGGGTCATTAGGACTTCACTGGTTTTGTTCCCAAGGTTTTTCCTGTCTCATTTGAGTTCTTCTT
>CALFEN010000129.1 GCA_937950065.1 uncultured bacterium
CAAAATACTATGGTTCAGACTTTTTCCGATTTTATTCAAAAAAATTGATTTGAATCTTTTGATTCAGTAAATAGGGATATGTCAATAAAAGTGGCTCAAAGACAAATATATTACAGTGCTTCTTATTGAGCTAAAGTTTATGATGTAGATTATGCTATTTTATTATTAGATGCTTACAAAATAATAGATTGGGATATCGTAAATGATGGACCATTTTCTTGACCTAACGATAGATACAAATATCAGTATTTAAAAATAAGATATATATCCAGAGAATGATGTGCGAGTGTAAAAATTATAAGAATTGCAGAACAGATAGCCAATATAAAACTATTTTTGAAATAATTTTATTTTTAACTAACAATAATGGACATAAATTTAGAAGATGTTTTACTTAAATTAATAAAGAGCATCGATTTATTCCAGAAAATGTCTGATCAAGAAGCTATAGAAATAGCTAAAATTTCTACGTTAAACTACTATCCCAAATGAACTAAAATCATACTGCAATGAAAAAAACCTAAAGCTTTGTATATATTATGGAAAGGTAAGCTCAATGTTTTCAAAAGAGAAGATAATGTTGATATAAAACTTGGAGATATTCAAGAAGGTGAGATTTTTGGAGAGATGTCCTATCTTAGGGATATTGAAGCTATGGCATGAGTTTCATGCTCACAACAATGTGATATTTGGGAAATCCCTTTAAAAAATATTGTTTATTCTGAAATAATAGAGAAAGCTTATGAAACTATGTCAGAAAGAGATAAAGAAAATCAAGAAATTTTTGAAAAGTATAAATTATATAAATTTCTTATATAAATTTTAAATAATAATTTTAATATTCTAGAATTCCCCAAAAAATTTTTTAAACGAAATAAATAAGATGGAGGAAAGAGTAAGTCTTTTTATAGTTAGTAATAATGAGGTACTACTGATGCATCGTTTGTGCGAATGAGAAAATTATTTTGTACTACCTTGAGGAGGAGTAGAGGCAAATGAATCTATAGTTGATGCTGCTATCAGGGAAGCTAAAGAAGAGACAAATTTGAATGTAGAGATAGACAAGGAGCTTTTTCATTATGTTGATGGTTTTGATAATAGAGTACATCACATATTTTTTGTGAAACATTTTAACTGAACTATTAGTATATGTTGACCTGAAGAAGAAAAAAATTGTGAAGAGAATAGATATTCACTAGAATGGCATGATTTGAAAGAACTTAAAGAATTAAATATTTATCCTATAGCTACGAAAGACTTTCTTTTGGATTATCTAAATTGAGATAATAAGAGATAGGTATAGTTTTCTATAAAAGATATTTTAATTTATTTTAAAATATATATATAATCTTATATATTCTCAAAAAATATTAATATTTGGTAAAAATTTAACTGAATTATTTTGAAATTAACCCAAGTTAATAAAATTTTCTTAAATTTTTAACCAAAATTAACCATTTATTAACCTGTTATGGTTATCTATGTTATAGAATGATTTTTTTATATTCTATTGAAAAAGATTTTTTAATAAATATAATTCCAAAAATCATTCAGATAAAAAAGCCTGATATTTAATCTCTTAATCTAAATAAAATGCTACAATTAACAAAGACAGAATCTATTATTCTTGAGGCTCTAAAAACTTGACCAAAAACAAAATTTGAGTTAGAGGAACTCGTAGATCATGGTAAAGACTATTCAGAAAGTTTTATAAAAGTAATCGTTTCCAATATCAATCGTAAGGCAGGGAAATATATTATAGAATGATACAACGAAGATTGATACTATAAATATCGTTTGATAGACGAGAGAATAGAGTTTCAACTTGCTAAAGGCATTGAATGAGTCCTTGAAGAAATAAGACTTATGAGATGTATGGATAAAGAGATGAGATGCGAACTTTGTAAATATAAGGTGTCTCATGATAAAAGACGGAAAAGTTTAATTCTTATCGTTTGATGATTACTCATATTTGCGATACTTGTATTTCTACTTTGATATAATATATGATACTCCAATTGACTAAAGAATTGAGAGGTGCGTTTAGAGATAGATGATAAAGATTTAATGAATTCGATTTCTCAATAATCTATATAAATTTTTTTAAAAATTAAAATAAAAATAAAATGAAAACAGTAACACTTAAATGAAAAGCAAAAATTTCATATAATATTCCGAATATAAAAGTTTCTTTTAACAAAACAAGTTCATGAGCTAGAGAAGTAGATAAAATAGCTATAAAGAGTTGAACTGTAGTTTATACTGTATATGATAAGAATAAATGACGAGTCAGTGAGAAGGCAAAGACATTGGTTTTGAAGTATCTTAAGAAGTTGAAAGCCAAATATAATACAGCAGATGTTAATTAAAAGATTCTGTCTTATTTTATTAAATTAATTTTTTAATAGAAGTTTAATTGTAGCATTTTTCAAGATTATTTTATAGAAAATTTTTAAAAATAAAAGCCTGAAATTTTTTGAGAAGATTTAGTATTATTTTTAAAAATTAAAAAAATCAAAATGAGAAAAAACTTTGACATAATTCTTTATTGACAAATGTTATCTTCGCAGTCTATCTATGGAAAAAATAAAGATAATTATTTTATTACTCACAAGGCTAGAAAAATAAAGGATGATTATATTTCTCAAGTAAAAGATCAATACAAATGACCACTGATCACGTCTAGAGTGTGTGTAATTATCAAACTTTATTTCCCTGATAGGAGAAAAAGAGATTGGGATAATTTTCACAAGCTTACTATAGATTCTCTTCAATGAATTGTGCTCAAAGATGATGCTCAAATTATTAGAGCTGAAGTAGAAAAAAGGGTGGATAAATACAAGCCTAGATGTGAAATAAATATTAGATCTTATTGCAAGAGAACTTGATTAAAATAAATATTAAGATCACGTAAATAAAAAAAACTTCCCAATGAGCGGAAGTTTTTTTAAAAATTTAGTATTTCAGTATTTATAAAGATGTGAAATTTATAAGAGAAAAATTAATTAAAAATATTATTTCTGATTATCTCATACTTTACCTGATTAAATATATCACGTATTTTTTTGCAAATTTCTCCATCAAGATTACATAATTCCTCCACATAAGCAAACAAAACAAATGATAATTTATTGTAACAAGATACAATTTTATTAATGATATTATCATCAATATTTACATTTTCTTGCTGTAATCTTGGTTTAAATACCGCTTCAAACTCTTCTTTAGATAAAAAAACTTTATCTGCCTTATCCAAAAAATATTGTTTGAGATCGGCGGCGCTGCCCAATATTGTAGCTACAGCGCTTTCTGCTCTAGATAGTCCCTGACAACGGTAAATTATATAAATATATTCCAGAAGATAACCATCTTTTCCAAATTTTATAGAAGCATTTATCTTCTGAAAATATTTATCCAAGAGTTGTCTTTCGCCTTCAGGCAGATTCTCTATTTCTTTTTTAAGCAATATTTCATTTGTCTTTGAGTCTGTCAGATTTTCTTTTAATAAATTTGTTATTTTTTTTACTTCTTCAGGTCATTTTTGTTTAGCTGCTTCCAACATAGAGATAGTATCCTCCATAGTAAAATCTCTTTCTAATATTCTGTCTATTATACTTGTTTCCATTAGTATTATTTTAGTTATAAAAAATTACTTTGTAAAAATCTTTATATTTCTAAATCTAGCGATACCTTCGTCTATCGCTTTTATAGAACTACAGCCATCTTCATCTATATAATATATGTATAATATTCATTCTACAATTTTCCTTTTTTCTATTTTTTGCACTCATTTTATAAGGATTATTCAATCCATGGTAGATGTAGAATTCATTATGTCTTTTCATAAAATTAAATATATATACATATTTTTTGTAAAATATCAATATTATTTTTTATATTGATTTTAAAATATAAATAAATATATTTATTTATCCTTAAAAAAATCTTGGAGGACATAGACAATGAGTAAATTACTGTGTGCGGTTGGACATGGCAATTTTGCACAGGCAATCTGCCATGGTATTGGCGAACTTTCCAATGGGGAAATAACCTGTATTTCGTTTGATGAGGTGATTAATCAAGTCACTGCCAATACCAACGTGTTTGACGTGGTAAAAAACATCGCTGCCGTAATTCACGTGGGTAGCGGACGGCAGTTGTCGGAAGTCATAGCTTTCTGTACAAAGACTGGGATTCCACTCATTCAGGCTGCTACCGGCATGACCTACAAACTCCAGCCCAAAGCAGGGTTCGTCTGCATCGATTCCCCCAACCTGGCACTGCCCATTCTCAAGTTTATGCACGGACTTCATGAGATGGGATTTAGCCCTGTGAAGGGCTACAAAATCACGCTTCTGGAGTCTCATCAGGCTACCAAAAAGTCTGTTCCGGGCACTGCCGTGAAAATGGCTACCTCTTTGGGGTTGAGGCTGGATTCTATCATAAGCATAAGGGATCCTTCTGCCCAAATGAATGAATTTCGCGTACCCAAGGAATTCTTGGACGGGCACGCTATCCACCAGATCACGGTAGAGGGGCTGGGTGTGTCTTTGTCCTTCGAAACCAGAGTCTACGGTCGGGAAGCCTATCTGCATGGTATTCTTGCCTTGATCGCACTCTTTCAAGAAAATAATAATGAGAGCTTGTTAGCTACGGGAGTTACCAGTATTTTTGATATCCTTGACCTGCTGTGAGGGCAGGGCAACACAAAACGCCGGACGGGGTCAGCCCCTGTCCGGTTTCTGTTATGATAAGAAATTTTTTAATCAAGAAGTGTAAATTATGTATTAAACCCTATAAGAATAGTAGCATCATATTCGTCTATATCATGAAATTTGGGAGAAAGATATTGGTGTATCTTTACTCCGGGTGATCATGAAACCACATTTTTTTGTTTTACCTCGTGAAAAGAAACTGCTGGAAATATTACTTTATTTCATAATTTGAGGACTATTACTTCATCTGGGTCTCTAAAATTACTATCATGAGTAATGCAAAAAACTATTTCTTTTTTTATGCATTCATAGACTCAATGGTTATTGTCTTCTTCATTGGCAAAAATATAATCTTTGTCTTGTTGATCCAATAAAATAATTTCTTTTACTCATTTTATATTTACTAGATTGTTTTTTTCAGACTCAATAATCTCTTCTTTGCTTATATTTTTCTCGTTTTGAGAATTAGATTTATTAGAATTTTGGATATCCAAAAAAGACATCTCTTTTCTTTCTTTTTCTGAAAGTCACAATACAAAACTAACATATTTGTATATAGTTTCTACATCTGGTAAATTAGTCGCCAAAAAATCTCATTGAACTCATCATCATGATCTTGCAAAAAATGTTCAATAATTTAATAGATAGTGTAATACATGATTTTTGGAATAAGCTATATCTTTGATATTTTTGAAATATATACTTATATGATATTTTGAAAATAATCAATTCCTAACTTTGAGTGCAATTTTTTCATTTGTTATTATAAAATATCATTTGCTCCAAAAAAAATAACTCAATAGTCAACTTATTAGTCCTGTGATAATTAAAGTTATATAAAATCATATAATACTATAATCGCTGAATAAATAAACTAAAATACTTATAGGAATAGAGAAAAAAAAGAAAAATTTTATAAATTTAATTATAAAAACTATGATATGTTGGTTGGTTTTGTATATTACTTTGTCGCTAAATTCTTCCATTGTTAAAATATCTAAAATAAAATATTCCCATATTATATAATTTTTTACTTTTATTTCAATCTTTATATTATATATTTTAATAAAATATTAATAAACATTTTTTCAATTTTATTTCACTATGGCTTGAAAAGTTTGGTAATTTTCTTATAGTTATACATATTGTGAAATTTTGTATTTTACACATATTTATTATCTCAATCAAAATTATGGATATCAAACAATATATAAAATGAAAACTAAACAATGCACAATTTGAAGCAGCTACTCATATAGAGTCCAGCAGCCTTATTTTGGCTGGTGCAGGAAGTGGGAAAACGAGAACTCTTACCTACAAAATAGCTTATCTAATATACTGACAAAAGGTTAATCCAAACAATGTTTTAGCAGTGACTTTCACCAACAAGGCGTCCAATGAAATGAAGGAAAGAATAAAATCAATTTGAGAAGACATATCAAGTGCAGGCACACAGGAAGTAGACGATTTTGATGCTATGATAAGCGGGACTATTGCTACCTCTAGGTACCCTGCTAAAATAAATTTTAAGCGGGTGGGAACTTTTCATAGTATTTTTTTAAAGATACTTAAGGAAGATATAGAAAAACTTGAAATGAAATATAATAAATCTTTTGGTGTGTATGATGAAAGCGAAGCTATTTCTGTAATCAAAGATATTATCAAAAGTATGCAGGTTGCAGACAAAATCAATGAAAAAGAAATAAAATATAAAATTTCAAATTTGAAAAATAAATGAATAACTTACCAGAAATTTTTGAACACTCTAGATAAAAGTGAAGAATTAATCTGAATGGTTTATGAGAAATATCAAAAAAGACTTGAAAGCTCCAATGCTTTGGATTTTGATGATCTATTATTTTTACCTTACATATTATTCCAGAGATCACCAGAAACATTGGAGAAACGAAAAACTAAATTTCGCTACATACTTGTAGATGAGGCACAGGATACCAACCAGATTCAGTTTGATCTGATGAAACTATTGAGCGGTAAAGAATGAAACATTACTTTTATATGAGATGATTTCCAGAGTATATATATGCGAAGATGAGCTGTGATGGATAATTTCCTCAATATTTCCAAATGGCGAGAATGAGTAAAAATATTCAAACTTGAAATAAACTATAGATCCAAACCTCATATAGTAAATGCCTGAAACTATATAATAGCCAGAAATACCAAACAATATGCAAAAAATATTACAGCTAACAGATCTTGAAATGAAACTATAAAGATTTTTAGTTTTACTGATGAAAGTGATGAAGCACTCAGTGTCGTAGATCTTATCAAAAAAATAAAAGAAGAAAGAAATATAAACCGGTCAGATTTTGCTATATTATATAGGACAAATGCACAGTCTCAACCTTTTGAACAGGCACTTTTGTCCAATTCTATACCATACAAAGTCTACGGCTGATTTAAATTTTTTGACAGGAAAGAAATCAAAGATATTTTATCATATGTTAAATTTATGGTAAATCCCCAGGATAGTGTTGCTCTCAAAAGAATTATAAATACTCCTGCCAGGAAAATTTGAAACACTACTATTTGATCAATGGAAGAATACGCAGCTTTGCATAATATTACACTCAACGAAGTGGTAAGTAGCATAGATACTCTGCCTATCAGTATATGACCTTCCACCAGAGCAAGCATCAAAGAATTTAATACTGTGATAAAATTTTTGAAATCACAGATAACAAATATGAACGTAGGGGATTTTATACAAAGCATTGTTTCCAATATCAAATACAAAGATTTTCTTATAAAAACAGAATCCAAACAAGACATGGAAGACAGAATGGATAACATCTGACAGCTTGTAAATATGGCGAATAATTACGAATGAGAATGACTGGAAGTTCTGACACAGTTTATAGAAGAAATATCTTTGTTTACAGATTTGGAAGAAAGTACTGATTGAAACAGTGATTTTGTTAAACTGATGACTGTACACTCTAGTAAATGACTGGAATTTCCTATAGTTTTTGTGGTATGACTTGAAGAAAATATTTTTCCTTTGTCCAAAGCAAGATTAGAGCCTGCCGAACTTGAAGAGGAAAGGAGGTTGATGTATGTGGCTATTACCAGAGCCAAAGATTTATTATTTCTTGGTTATGCTGGCAGCAGACAGAGACGATGACAGACTCAATACAACGCTCCTTCCAGATTTATAGATGAATTACCAAATGATCTTGTAAAAATATATGACCTTAGCGGTGCACCCAAAAAAGTCAAAACTGATATTACTGATGGCAGCGTTGTTAAACATAAATTATTTGGTAAGGGCACAGTTCAGGAAGTTTATGCAGAATCCGCATTTGTCAGATTCTGGAATCCTAAATTTGGAGTAAGAAAAGTAGATGTTAGATCTCTACAGTTAGATGAATAAAAATAAAAAATGTTTTTAAAGAAAAAGAATCTTGTGATTTTGGGAATCATAATAGTTGTGGTTATCCTCAAAAACTTTTGGATAGCTATTTTTTGGAGAACTTATTTTTTACGGGATTTTCACAAAAATAAAGATAACTATTATATGATGATAGATTTCTTGAATCAAAATAAAAACGTAAGTGCTATTTCTCCCAAACAGATAATTTTTAAAATTACGGGGATTTATTGCTACAAACAGGATTTACAGACATGACCTATAAAACTTATGGATCTAGGTAAAGATCTTAAAACCGACGATATAATATGCGACAGTCAGTATCAGGATATTTTTAATAAAATCCAGGTTTTAAACACGACTTTTTCTCGGGATAATAATAAAATCATTTTTGATTCTATAAATAGCAAGTTAAAATCGCATGGAGAATATATGTATTGTTCCAACTGATGTGATGGAAATTTTGATAATAAAAAATTGATGCGAAAATTAGAAAATGGCAAAATCGCTATTTTGCAATAGAAATTTCCGGACACATTGTGTTTTTTTCTTCCAGACACTGGCTGTTTTTATTTTCAAATTTTCCACACAGACTTTATTTGTCTAGAGGATTAAGTCGGAGTTCCAAAGACTATATTCCAGTCGCGATGTACCTATTTTTTCATACAAAATATTACTGCTACATTTTTTCCGCGGCTTTCATTTCATCACACCGCTGTAGTTATATCATTATATTGTGTTCAACCATATTGAACTCTCCGTTGATCACCTCATCAAGCAATAACTTTTGCCAAAATGAGTCAATGTTTATGTGACTTAAATTCATCTGCCTGATAGCTTCATACAGCACATCATCATGTTCTGCTTGCACAGTCAGGATCTCTGGCATTTGTAGTACTGCCATTGTCAAAGGTATTTAATCCTCTCAAAAAAACTCATCTTAAGTCCGGTGTGGAATTTGTGCCGTCAGCAGGTTTTCGTCAATCAGGGCAAGTTGTATCATATATCGCCAAAATCGTTTTTGAAGGCACTAATTTATTCCACTTATCTGCTGTCAGGATATCCCCGGATTGTGCAGTTAATCAATTACTGTCAGGCAATCGCGCTTTGACTGCAAGATAAAATCAAACCATAAAAGCTCCAAAAACAATACTTACAAAGCTTGTTTGTAAAAATAAAAAAATTGTTTTTTTCATTATATCTTTTTTAAATAAATAAAAATCTAAAAAGCCGTCAAGTTTTTAGTTATTTAAAAAATAAGCATAAAAAAAGGCGACTTACTCTCTCTAGTCGCCAAACTATTATAACTACTTTCATCAACGATAAAAGATATGTGGAGAAAAGCAAGTCACCTTTCTCTGTTGATGAAATTAATAAGTAATAATAATTTGGCAATACAATAATATAGAAAAAAATAAATATTTCAAGTACAAAAATTTTAGAAAATAAAAATCACGATTATTTTTGATATTGTGATTTTAAAAGTGAAATTTTAAAAGTACTTCCTGAAATATCTACACAATCTAAAATGTTTTATGATTTTAAAATTTTTATAAAAGTTCTTTCTAGATCCCGGTATCTTTCTCTTCTTTCCATGTATTGTGCAGTATCCCTATAAGTCAGATTGCAAAATGTTATGAGTATTTTTCTTTTTTGTGGATTTAATAAAAATATTGTTCAAGTATGTCAGGTGAATTTTAATATTTCTCTATCATATTCTGAAAATTTCCAAACCAATCAGAATTTTCATGCTTCATAGCCAAAATTTTGTTTATCAAAAAATTTTTCTTCAAATTCAAATTTATTTTGAAGCCAAGATAGTCCAAAACTAATCAATCAATCCATATTTGCAAAAATTCCTGCACACCCAGTCACTCATCAATAGTATCTAGCTATAGGATCATGCACTATTCATGTAGTTCATGTCGGACTGGTTGGAAGTATGCTTTCGTGTGAATCCAAGTTCTTCATAGGATTATATACCAGTCATTTTAAGTTATGTTTGTTTACAAAGTCTTTAAGTAAAATATCTAAATTTTTTCAGCTTATTTTTTCAATTATCTGTCCAAAAAACAGGTTGGAAAGATTGGAGTAACTAGGATTTGTTTTTTCTAGATGGTTTTTATCTTCCAAAATATTTTTAAATTCATCAATACTATAGTTTTTAGTCTTGTCAAAACGGAATTCTTTTTTGATAGTTATGCCATGAGTGTGTGTAAGCAAGTCTTCTATTTTTATATTAAATCAATTTAGATATCACAAAAAATCTCACACATTGTGAGAAATTTTTATACTATGTTTCTTTAATTCCAATAATCATAAAATATTTATTATTGGTTTGGTGATAGATGCAATATCTATATAAGTATTTAGATCTATGTTTTTACCATTATTTTTTCCTTGGCTGATGAATTGTTTGTTATCATTATCAGTAAATCATATTATGATATTTTCAGCAATATCCAAATCTCTAATCGTTTGTAATATTTTTTTTGGGTCTTCCCCAGTTGACAATGTATTTAACATCGTTATACTGACAATATGA
>CALFEN010000130.1 GCA_937950065.1 uncultured bacterium
AACCATAATATCACTACAGAAATTCCGACAATGCCAACCCCACGGCAGCCTGTTTACGAAAACAATAAAAAGATTTTTGAGAAATTGGATATAAATAATAATACAATACTAATATGATTTAGCTGCTGATCTGCTTTTCTAATACGCCGGCTTGGTGAGAGCAAAAAAATCGTGAAAAAACTCATTTTGGTAGCTCCACGGAAGATAGCAGAAGATAAGAATCCTTTGAAAGAAATTTTTTATGATTTCCAAGTAGATAAAACTATAAAAGACAGAATTAAAAATATAACATTTTTTACTTCAGACAATGAAGAAGTTGAGGGCAAGGAAAGTCTAAAAATCTTCCACGAAGCTATCTGATGAAAAATTATTAGTCTAAAAAATCACTGACATTATATTTTTGGAAATATGTTAACAGTAGAATTTCCAGAATTATTAAAAGAGATTTTGGGAAAGTAATTATTTTTGACAAGGGAAGATAAATATGTATAATATTCAATATATATTCTATTTTTTTAAAAAACAAAGAATGTCAGAAAGATTAATTGATAAAAGTAGCGACATCGATCCTTTGCTTACCAAAGGTAAGCTCAATTTAACAGCTGAAGATTTATTGAAAGATGCTTGATGAGATATATCAAAGGCTGTGAAAGAAGAGCAGGAGTTATTGAGTATAAAAGAAGAGCAATTAAAAATTACTTGTCCTAAAGCCTGTGAATTGTATCAAAAGCGAAGTAAGTATACAAAAGATATTTATAAATCAACACAGAATCCTCTTTCTGAACTTAAGGGTTTATTGGAATTAGATAATCAGATTATATATTTTTTTGAAAATAATTTATCTACAGCCTTTGCAAACGCTGATAAAATTTTGCAAGGCTTGGATATGAATAAAGACCATCTTAATAAATGACTTGAAACTATGCCTTTTGGTCAATATTGTCAAATGCTAAATGAAGTATATTCTATATATTCTGGAGATTCTTTTTTGTTTTTTAAGTTGTGAATTATGAAAGACAATATTTGAAAGGAACTTTTTTTGAGGTTTGTTTTGAATATATCTTCAAAAAATGAATTGTGAATCGAAAAGGGTAAACAAGAACTTGTTCAATATATTATCTGATATCATATTATGTATAAAGAAAGTCCATTTGCTCCTCAAAAACAATAGAAATCCTTTTTTAGATTCTTTTTGCTTCCAGCTTTAATGCTTCGGCATGAATAACCTCAGCTTTGACAAAGTTATTTAGACTTTCATCGTCCACATCTCTGACTATGAAGTTTTTTAGTTTTTCATCGTATCACATTCATATTCAATTTTGGATATTTGTAATCAAGATATCTTTTATTTTACCGACTTCTTTTTGATTATTTTTAGAAGATATCTTTAAAAGTAAATCATTTAGCATATTTCGTCTTTTTTCTTTGATCTGACTGGAGATATTGTCTTTGTAAAGTTTGTCTGCTAAAGTCAGCGGTCTTGATGAATAAAGTCAAATATAAATCATATCAAATTTGGAATATTCTACCAAATCCAGCGTTTTTTTGAAATCTTCATCAGTTTCATTCGGAAATCACACTATAATATCTGTAGTTATACTTATATCTCTTTTTAGATTTTGAAGTTTGGAAATAAAAGATTTAAACTGTTCTGAAGAATATCATCTGTTCATTTTTTTGAGAATTTCATCGCTGCCCGACTGCAACGGTATATGTATTTGCGGACAAAGTTTTTGCTCATTTTCGTGTAGAGCAAAAATTTCATCGCTGTAATATGTAGGATAAGGAGAAGTATATCTGAGCCGTTTTAGTCAGTCTAGTTTTAGTATGCTTTTTAGGATATTTAAAAAATCTTTGTGTTTGTTTACTATTTGTCAGACAAGTATTATTTCAGTTTTTCAGTTTTTTAGATGAGATTTTACTTCTTCCAAAATTTCTTCAGTATTGCGGTTTTTCTCCAGTCATCTAGCAAACGGCACTATACAATAAGAACAAAATTTACTACAACCCGTCTGTATTGGTACAAACGCTGTTTTGCTGCTGTCAGTAAAAGCAAAATTCGGATTATCAGGAATGATAGAAATATAATTTTGAAGTTTCTTATCGTTGACACTTACATCATAACCAAGTTTGGTCAATATCTCCGGCAGATGATGCAAATCATCAATTCTAAATAAAAGTTCAAGGTTTGGAAATTTCTTGATAAAAGTAGTAAAAAGCGGAATATATGCATAATTTACAAAAACATAGTCAGAAAGTTCCTGCTTTGAATTTAAGTAAATTTTTTCTTTTTCACTTATTTTTTGCAATCAGATGATTTGCGGATTTTCATTAGTTTCTGGTAAAAAATTTCATTTTTTGAATTTCTGTCATTTCATCCAAAAAAATTTACCCGGATTTAGATCGTGCTGTATCATACAGCCTGTAATCCAGATTTTTTTGGATTTAGGAATATCTTTGAGTATGCCGGAAATTTTGTCTTCTGCTTTTTGTCTGACAGAGCAAGTATCAAAAATCACTACATCAGCTTCGTCTATACTTGTGCAATATTGCCAGCCTAGGTTTTGCAGCCGGACTTTGATTCTGGCACTGTCAGAGTAATTCATCTGGCAGCCGTATATTAGTATATGGAATTTCATTTACAAAATTTTATTTAAAACAGAATTATTTATATAAATTTTTCAAAAATTTACAAGACAGATTTGTATATATTATTTTTGAAAAAGATAAAGAATGAAAAAAATGATTTAAGTAGCTTTATATAGGATTTTATGTTTTTATAAAATTATATACAAAATATGTTTTAAAAGATATTTAGAAATTTTTTCTATTGAAAAAAGAATTAAAATATTTATAATATGCAGATTGACAAAGTTTTTTATATTTTCAAAAAAATAGATGACAGACCAGCCAAAGAAAGAGCAGATTATATTGAAAAATGTAGAAAAAGAAATTTCCCAATCTTATATAGATTATTCTATGTCCGTGATAGTTTCACGTGCACTGCCTGATGTAAGAGATTGACTAAAACCTGTGCAGAGGAGAATACTTTTTGCAATGGATCAGATGAAAATATATTACAATACCAGACACAGAAAATCTGCAACCGTGGTTTGAGAAGTGCTTGGTAAATATCATCCACACGGTGATAGTAGTGTATATGAAGCTATGGTTAGAATGTCGCAGGATTTTTCTTTGAGATATCCTCTTATAGACTGACAATGAAATTTTTGAAGTATAGATGGTGATGGCGCTGCTGCTATGAGGTATACTGAAGCAAGACTTACCAAAATTGCCGAAGAAATACTTAGAGATTTAGATCTTGATACTGTAGAGTGGAAAGATAATTATGATAGTTCACGTCAGGAGCCTATTACTTTACCTACCAAATTTCCAAATCATCTTTGCAACTGAACTATGTGAATAGCTGTATGAATGGCTACAAATATGGCTCCCCATAATCTTACAGAAGTAATAGACGCTTCACTTCTTCTTATCCAAAATTTTGAAGCTACTATAGATGAGATTATGCAGATCGTGAAATGACCGGATTTCCCTACAGGTTGAATGATTTTCGACCCAGAAAACATCAAGGCTGTATATACCAAATGAAAATGATCAATCACTGTCCGTGGTAAAGCTCATTTTGAAGAGATAGATGGTGCTAAAGTTATAGTAATAGATGAAATTCCTTATCAAGTAAATAAGGCGGGTTTAGTTACCAAAATTTGAGAGCTTGTAAATATCAAAAAAATAGATTGAATTACAGATATTACAGATGAATCAAATAAGAATAAAATAAAAATAGTTGTACATTTGAGAAAGTGAGTAAATCCTGAACATATTTTGACAATGCTATATAAATTTACAGAGCTGCAGACAAATTTTAATTTAAATAATGTAGCTTTGATAGATAAATGAATACAGCCAAATCTTCTTAATATAAAAGATTTGCTTTGGGAATTTGTATGCTATAGAAGAGAAGTAGTCCTTAGAAGATCAAAATTTTTATTGGCAAAAGCTCAGGATAGACTTCATATACTTGAATGATTGAAAAAAGCTATAGATATAATAGATGAGGTAATAGCTACTATCAGGTGATCAAATACTAGAGCGGAAGCAAAAGAAAAGCTTATGGCAGATTATGATTTTTCTGATCCACAGTCAGAATATATCCTTATGCTTAGGTTGCAGACTTTGGTATGACTTGAAATCCAAAAGATTATGGATGAAATGAAAGAAAAACAAGAACTTATAGATTATCTTACTAAAATTATAAGTGATCCTGCAGAACTTGATAAAGTTGTAGTAGATGAGCTTGTATATATCAAAGATGAATACGGAGATAAAAGGAAAACACAAGTTTCAGAAGATGTTAGTATATATGAACTAAATTCAAGTATGAATGACTTGAGAAAGTTTGCTGACCAGAGAAAGGAAAATGTAATACTACAAATATCAAATAATTATGAAACTAAAGTTTTGTATCAGACAAGATTAAATGCAATACCTGATGATACTTATGCTTTAAATTATACTAACAATCAGGATAGGCTTATAGTGATTTCTGAAAATTGAGAACTTGTAGTACAGAGACTCAAAGACCTTTGATCTCATAACAGCAAATGACCTTCTTTTGATTTCCAGAAGAACTTTAATCTAAACGGGAATATAATCTTCTCAAATACAATATCTGCTGACTATGATTATATAGTGATGTTGACAAATAAAAACAATATAAAGAAAATTTGAAAAGATCTTATAGAGTCATTCAAAAAATTCCCTACTGTTATAATGAATCTGGAAAAATGAGAGAAAATATTGTGTTCCTTACAAGTCAAAGAATGAGATAATATTTGAATTTTGACAAAAAATTGAATGCTGTTGCTTTTCCAGGAAAAAAATATCAGACCAAGTGGTAAGACTGCTGGTTGAGTAAAAGCTATTTCTCTGGATCAAAACGATGCAGTAGCAAATATGTTTTTGTTAAAAGATGAGATGTTTATATTTGTGTATAGTGAGACTTCAGGTAAACTTATAGCAGTGGAAGATTGTAAGATAATGAAAAGAGCACAAATCTGACTCATAGCTACCAAACTTAAAGATGGTGAAATTGTCAAATGATGACTTGCTATAGATGAATGAGCTATTTCTATATTGCTCAAGTCAGGGCAAGTTTTGAATCTTCATTCAAATGATATAAGACTCAAAGATAGATTGACAAAACTTGAAGAAATTAGTCCTTCACCTATAGATAGAATTTATACTCCTTGGTCAGAAAAAGTAAAGAAACGAGAAAATAATGAAGATGAAAATAATGCTTAATTTTATAAAATAAAAAAATTAAAAACTATCTTAATTTATGAGATAGTTTTTTTGTAATAAATTCTATTGAATAAAAATTTTTCTTTATTATAATTCTCGAAATTTTATCAATAATTTATTTAATAATGAACAGATTTAAAGATGGTATTAAGTTAGGATTATGATTTGTTTTTATCTTGTCAGTATTTATGATAATCTGTGGAACATGATACTGGCTGCTAAAAGCAGAACGGGCAAATACCAAATCAACAACTGATGCGTCACCTGCGTGAGTATTATACAGTACAGCATGAACCACGTTGACAGCACAAAAATGGAATGAGCTGGTAGATAGGACGAAGGTAAATTACCTGAACCAGGCATTTACAAATTGAGACGTTACTTTAACTACTTCATATCAAAATATCTCAACTTTTACGATGACGACATGAAATAGTCCTGTTTTATTATCTATGAATGGTTTTATATCAAGTTCTACAACTTCTTCAGTTAATTATTGTTGGATTCGGGTAGATTGAGTAGTACAGAAAGGTTGATATTATTATGATAGTGTTACAGCAGGGAATCCAAGAGCTTTAAATTTTTCAGTTATAACAGATGTTCTTACTGCTTGATCTCATACTTTTTTATTCAAATGTAAGGCAAGTGTTAATTGAGCTGTACTTTACAGAAGTAGTACTTATGGTAGTTTTAATATGTCAGCAGTGGAGTTGAAACAGTAAATTCTTTGATATAAAAAATTGTTTTCTTTTGGTATAAAGATAGATTTAAACATTAGTCGTAAATGAAGTTGGGTAAAATATTGAAAAATTTTAAAAG
>CALFEN010000131.1 GCA_937950065.1 uncultured bacterium
ATTATTATAAATTTTAAATTAAATTTTTTCTTCCAAAATATAAGGAGAAGCAAATATTAAATAATACACAATTTACCAAAAATTTCAATATAATTTCGATGAATATTTAGAGATATTTTAAAATCATAAATAAACACTTATTTTCAAAATATTTTGAATAAAATTCTCTTGCAATCTCTAAAAATAATATTATCATTTTAATAAAGCATTTTATTTATTAAAGTCATTTAAATGAAGAATTTTTTCAAAATCCTCGGTCTTGGTCTAACTTTCGGACTTTGAATAGTTATCATTCTTGGTATTAGTTACTTTGCGTTGAAAGCACGGCAGGCTACGAATCCAACTACTGACTCTAATGCAGGCAATATATATGTTAATGCAGGTGAAACGCTTACTGCTACCAAACGAAATACCTTGGCAGATATGACATCTGAAGCTCGAACTGTAAGCAGTACGGCACAGACACAGCCTACATCTACTTATACAGATATTCCATGAATGACAACAACAATTACTCTCAAGAGAGCTGCTCTAGTCCAAATATATGTTCAGGGTGTTCAATATCAAGTAAGTTGAAGTTATTGACAAGCTGGATATAATATAAAAATAGATTCTACTAGTTATTGTCAAAGATATAACCGAACCACAGCAACATATTTAAAAGCATGGGATACTTGGTCAATAGTTTGTTCTGTGAGTTTATCTGCTGGAGATTATACTATATCTACCCAAATTTGATGAGCTGCTGGTAGTCCATATCCTTATGTTTGTGGAACTGATACTGTTCATATCCCTTGTACTATGAATATACAAGCTTTTTATTAATATAAAAATTTGAAATAATAGAATATATTAATCAATTTTTGAACAGGATTTCCTTGTAATCTCTATAAAAATAAATATTATTAAATTAATAATGTTTTATTTTTTTTAAAAAAATAGATGAAAAATTTTTTTAAATGATTACAAATTTGAGCAGGGATTTTTGTATTTCTGCTTGTCGTTGGTCTGGGCACTTACTTTGCACTGAAAGCCCGGCAAACTACCAATCCAACTACTGACTCTAATGCAGGCAATATATATGTTACCGCTGGAGAAACACTAACCGCTACCAAACGAAATACCTTGGCAGATATGACAGCTGAAGCTCGGACTGTACAAAGTACAAATTATATAGTCGCCACGAGTTCCCGGACTAATATTCCATGAATGACTAAAACTATTACCTTAAAAAGACCTGCTCATGTACAAATTTTTGTTTCATGACCACAGTGACAACCTAGTACTTATTGAAGTGTAAATTATGGTATATATATTGATTGAACTATATGTACACGGATTGCTAACTGGAGTAGTGTTTCCGGCAATATTAGTATTAGTAATTTTAATTTGTCTTATTGAATAGATTTAGATGTATGAGACCACACTATATCTATAAAAACACTACTTGGTCAATACACTGGTCCTAGAGTCTGCGGTGGCGGTGGAACTAGCACTGCTCATATTCCTTGCACTATGAATATACAGGCTTTTTATTAATATAATATTTTTTAAAAAATCTATTGAAAAAAGAAGAGTTTTTTTTATAACTGATATACATTTATTTTTTTAATTATTTAAAAATGAAAAAACTTATTTTAATATTTAGTATTTTATTTTGAACAGTTTTGCTAGTATGATGCTGACAAAAAACTCAAGAGAATCAACAGGATTCTCAACCTGCCAATCAACAGGAAGTTCCTTCTTCAGACAATTCTTCTACTTGAAGTCAAAATGATCTTTCTGGAAATGCCCAAACTTGAGATGTTGAAATGCCTTGAGATTGACAAACAGGTGATGTTACAAATCCTCAATCAACTTGAACAGCAAATTTTAGTTGAGATGACGATAAAGATGTACAAGAAATTGTAGATGCTATGAATCAGATAGTAGAGGAAGATGATACAGGAACTACAACAAAATAAATTTTAAAAATAAAGATAATAATATGAATTTGACTTTAAAAGAGTACATAAGGAAAGTTCAGGTTTGAGAATTAATTCCTGAAAATGTATTGGATCATTACTTCAAGAAAGCTAAAGAAAGAAATTTAGATTTATTTAGTTTTGTGAGATTTCACGAAGATTATGCAAATAAAAATATTCATGATTTCAAGTCAAGACCACTGAAGGCTGCTCCAATTTGAATTAAAGATATAATTCTTACTCAATGATATATATCAAGTTGTGCATCTAGAATGCTGGAAGATTTTGTATCTCCTTATAGTGCTACTTGTTTCAAGAATTTAGAGAATGCAGGAGGGTTGATGATGGGTAAGACAAATATGGACGAGTTTGCTATGGGTTCTGCTACAGTAAATTCATATTTTGGGAAGACAAGGAATCCTTATGGTAAAGACAGAGTACCAGGCTGAACATCAGGTGGATCTGCAGCCGCAGTCGCAGCTGATATGTGTATCGCTGCCTTGGGGACAGATACATGATGAAGTATACGTCAGCCATCTTCTCTTTGTGGAGTGGTCTGACTAAAACCAACCTACGGTAGAGTTTCAAGGTTTGGAGTCCAGGCTATGACCTCATCATTGGATCAGGTTTGACCGATTACCAAAACTGTAGAAGATAATCTTATCCTGCTCAAAGCTATAGCTTGATTTGATTCTAATGATGCTACAAGTTCCAAAATAGATGATTATAAATTGATGGATGATGCTATGCAAATCCAAAGTCTTAAAAATTTTAAGATAGCATTACCAAAACAATATTTTGACGAATGACTGGATCCTAAAGTAAAAGAAGTTATACTAAATGCTGTAGAGGAAGCAAAAAAACTTGGAGCACAAGTTGACTGGATAGATTTCCCATTGCTTAAATACGCTTTGGCAACTTATTATATTATTTCTCCTGCTGAAGTGAGTACAAACCTTGCAAGGTTTGATGGTATTAGATTTGGTTATCAGGAAAATACTTTTGATTACGACAGTATCTACGAATATTATGCAAAAGTCAGAGCTGAATGATTTGGTCCTGAAGCAAAGAGAAGAATAGTTATCTGAACTTACGTACTTAGTGCGGGCTACTATGATGCTTACTATGTAAGGGCTCAAAAGGTAAGAAAAAAATTAAAAATGGAATTTAACAAAATATTTGGAGATTATGATCTTATACTTTGACCTGTAAGTCCTACAGTAGCTTGGGGGTTAGACGATAAAAATGATAATCCTTTATCAGAATATTTAGCAGATATTTATACTATCACTATCAACTTGATGGGATTGCCTGCTATGTCATTGCCTGTAGGTTTTGCTGAAGATAAATGAGAAGATATGCCTGTATGATTACATATTATAGCAAATCAGCGAGATGAATACAAAATTTATGGTTTTGCAAATCTAATGGAAAAAACTTTAAAAATTTGAAAATAACAATATGCAAGTACAGACATACAATGGGGAGTATTTTGAAAGGGGAAAGCGATGGTATATTAATTTTGCTACGTTTTTCGTCATTTTTATCTTATTATTGGCTTTTACAAATAGTCTGGGGGGAGTAGTAGTTATATTTCTTCTTTTGTGAGGATATCTTCTTTTTTCATTGACTATGACAAGTAAGATATATATCACATTAAATGATAATGGAGTGAGGATTGGAGAAAAACATTATCCATTTGTTAGACTAACATGATTTGTCCTTGAAGTGTCTGGAGATACACAGGAGATCAAAAATATTGTTTTTGTGATGTGAAATAGTAAATTAATCCATACATTTGCTGATGATAATGATAATATTAGAGAATTTTTGTTGGAATTGGATAAGTATTTGCCATTATTGGAGTGATACAACCAAACCTTTTTGGATAAGTTAGCAAGGACTTTTAAGTTGTAATAATAAAATGTGGATATTTTTTGCTTTATTCGCTGCTTTATCGTATTGACTATATAATTTTTTTTGCAAGATATGAACTGATAAATTTCATCCGGTAATAGTCTTTATTTTTTTAAATGGAGTTGGATTTGTTATAAGTGTAATTTTTTTGATTATAATGTTTTTGAATGGAAAAATTGATTTAAATTTCCCAAGTACAGATTTTATGTATCCGATTTTGACTTGATTGTGTTATGCGTTGGCAGAAATGCTATATGTTTATATGTTTAGTAAAAATATTAAAGTATCTATATGAACATCAATTGTAATATGAGGAACTATCGGAGTGGCTGCTTTACTTGGTATGTTTTTTCTCAAAGATAGTTTGAATCTCTCCCAGTTCATATGACTTATATCTGTATTGTTATGAACTGTTTTACTTTCTATTTAAACTAAATGTGGATATTCCTTGCATTGGCTTCAGCTTTTTTTTCAGGATTGTATAATTTTTTTGCAAAAATAAGTATGGATAGTATACATCCAATAATTGTTTTTATGTTTTTGACTTGAATTAGTCTTTTTATAGGGTTTGTCTACATGTTTTTTTTGATAAAGACTAAAAAATTAGAGGTTAAATGATATGATATTAAATATAACTATTTGATATGGGCTTGATTGTTTTCTTCTATAGGAGAAATACTATATTTCTATATGTTTAAAGAAAATATAGGCTTATCTATAGGAAGCGCTCTGGTAATATGATGAACTATGATTGTGGCAGCATTTCTTGGTATGTTTTTTCTCAAAGAAAAATTATCTATTTATCAGATGTTTGGAATAATTTTTGCATTGTTTGGGGTGTTTTTGTTATCGTTAAACTAGTTTGACATATTTAACTTACAATAAAATTATTAGACAAAAAGTGTCTAAAATTTGTATATAAAAAATTTATAAGAAAAATCTTTTCTTGATTTAAACATAAATTTAATTAAAATAAATAGATTTAATGTAAATAATTAAAAAATAAAATGAAAGAACTTATATGTTATTTGGATATAAATGAAATAGAATATAAAAAGACTTTATTGGAAATTGCAGAAAATATAGATGGAGATTCCAAACTTTTGATATATACCCATAAGTGAGAGATATTAAAATATTATCAAGCTTTTTTGAATAATAAGATATCTGCAGAAGATTTTTTTATGATATGAGATATTTCTAGTCATACTAAACTAAAATCAAAAACTCTGATTTTGGAAAGTCTTTTTCGGATATATAAAGATTTTGGATTGCAAAATATCGAGAAATATAAGGATGTTATTTTGGTAATAGACAAAAAATCAAAAATAAATTTTGAACATAAATGTCCTGATAAACTGTGAAGTTTAATTTGAGATATAGAATTGCTTGGATCAAAGATGTTTTTTATCTAAATCTTGAGGAAAAATCTGTTGAAATTTTTTGCAAAAAGTTTATATTTAAATGTTTTTATTTGAAGAAAAGTTTTTACGAAATGCTAAAAAAGATTTGATTGATTATTTTTATAATAGTTGCTGTGTGGACAATATATATGGCTCATCAAATTAGTTTTGAATCAAGAGAAGTAAATTTTTTTGGTGCTAAAAAAAACGTTGAAAATATGTTTCCTAATTTTTATGCTAAATATTGGATGTTTAAAAATGAAGATCCTACTTTTGTTCGAAAAAATTCTATCTTTTCAAAATATCAGGATTACTGCTCACAAAATCATTTTAATTGTATAATATTTCCACAGCAGCAATTATACGCAGATATTGTGTGGATTAGCAGTATACAATATTTGTGATGAGTTTTGGATAACTCCAAAACTCCATATCTGTATGATATGCTGGATAATATCACAAATCTAAACTGACATTGGGCTTATCCTTATGTTTTTGGGCAGTTATTATTACCTGTATCCAAAACAAATGATGTAGTCCCTCTAAAGGATAGAGCAAAGACACGGGATAATACTATAAGTCTTTGAGAAAAGTGAAAAAAATACATTTGTGATAAACAGAAAGTGGAAAAGATTTCAGCATTATCTACTTGAGATTTTTATAGGATAGTCAACAATACATGAAGCAAAGAATATAATGAATTAAAGAATCCTTGCGATTCAAGTGATTTCTCAAATTACTTGGCTTTTAATTATTTTTATTATGCTGGAGACTGGAAGAATTCTGCAAATTTTTATAAAGTAGCTTCATTTGCTGAAGATGCTCCGCTTGTAAGTTCTTCAATGGTTGCAGTGGTTTCTGGGAGGTGATGACAACATATTACAAGTATGCAAATATGGTTTACACAATTTCTCAGTCTAATAGAGAAATCCTCAAAAGCTACGACTGAAGATGAAAAACAACTTTATGATTCTAAAGTAAATGAAAGCTTGAATAAGTCTCTTTTTGAGTATCAGTTGAGTATACTTCAGGATATAGACAATCAGAAAAAATGTTCTCATGATTATTATTGTTTGTTGCAGATATGAAGGATAAAGGAAAAACTTTCTAGTGATATTACTGCTTGCCAGAGTTATAAAAATACTGATTTGGATTTGCAGAAAATAGCACAAACAGTTTCTGAAAAAGATAGTGATTTTACTGATAAGGTAAAGTGCATATTATTGTGATATGGTATTAAGAATAAATTTATAGACATGGAATCTTGAGATCTTGTATATCCGTTGAATGAAGGGAAAGACGATTGAAAATATCAATTTAAATATTGATGGGATTACGATTTACAAGATTGGTGGATAAAATAAATAATTTTCCATAATAAAAAATTATTTCAAATAGTATTAAAATAAGCAAAATAGAAAAGGTTGCTTTATAAATATTTTAAAGTTTATTATTTAATTTAGCAAAAAAATATTTTATACTAATATGTATTTTGGAGTTCTGTAAAATAATATAGAGTTTTATTTATAATGTATGGCAACATACAATTAGTTTGGGATATAGTAATTAAAAGATTTAATATATTTTTTACCTAATTTTTTTACTTGATTTTTAGAATAATTCTGTTATTATAATAATACATTTTAATATTTAAATATAATTAAGTATGAAAGAAATAAATGATAATAATTTTGAAAGTGAAGTATTAGCTTCAAAAATACCGGTTTTGGTAGATTTCCGAGCTCCATGGTGTGGACCATGCAGGATGCTTTGACCAGTATTGGAAAATCTTTCATTGGAATACGAATGAAAAGTAGTATTTGCAAAATTGAATGTAGACGAAAGTCCTGCTACCGCTATTAAATATGATATTCAGTGAATACCAAGCGTTTTGATTTTCCATAATGGAGAGGTAAAAGAGTTTATGGTATGAGTAAAACCAATAGACGCTTACAAATCTGTGTTGGATGATATCTTAAGTGGAAAAATAGATGATAATTGAACCGCAGCATCAGATAAAAATTTGTTTCAAATAGTATGAAGAAGAGATTTTGAAAATATTTTGAAAACAGATAAACTCGTGATAGTAGATTTCCGAGCTCCATGGTGCGGACCATGCAGGATGCTTTGACCAGTATTGGAAAATCTTGTCGAAGAATTTAAAAAAGATGTAATAGTAGTAAAAATAGATGTAGATCAGATGCCAAACCAAGAATTAGCTATGAACTTTGGTGTAAGCTGAATTCCTCATGTGATACTTTTTAAGGGTTGAGCACAGGTGGATTATTTTGTCGGAGCTATGCCTGCTGACAATGTAAGGGCTGTCATACAGAAACATATTTAAAGAACGTTATTTAAAATACTAAAAAAATCATAGCTTGCGGGCTATGATTTTTCTGATTACTAAAGATGTGTTATGTTAATACATTTACCATCTGGAGATGGATTCCTAATTTCTATTTTATTATCTTTGATTCTTCCAGGGACTACAAGATATGTATTGCCGTCTTTTTCTTCTATTCTAATATTAGGGTTTGTATAATTTTTTTCTCATCATATATACATTCAGGTTTTTAGATCATACATACCGTATAAATCTCATCTTCTTATTTTCCAAAATCTTACATCACCTGTAGGAATGATTTCATCTGCTTCCTCTGGCCGGAGTGTAAATAATTTTCAATCTGCATCAAGATTGATCATACATATTTTTGTATCTGATATTATGTAATAAAATCAAACATCATGTTCAATAGTTTCTTCAAAATCTAATCGGTATAAGGTGCTTTTACTTTTATACAGACTTCGTAAGATAAAATATTTGATACTTTCTCCATCTATTTCTTGTTCTATATCTTTGGTCATAGAATATAATTTATTATCGCTGTATATCACAGAGCCAATTTGTAAGCAGTTTAATATTTTGAAATTGTCTTTGTTAAGTGGTATAATTTTTCAGTAGTTGGTAATCACAAACGATTCACGGTTTTTGTCAAAAATTTCGAAATCAGGGTAAACGCTGATACTGCTTACTCATTCTGCCAAAACTTTGTCTGTGCCGTCTTCTATTATACTAAATGATCACGATTTTAATTTTATTATTTTTATTTTACCGTTATCTCTCAATACAGTAAAATCAGAAAAGTTTAGACCTAATTTCTCTGCTATTTCTTTTTTTCTTTGTCCTTCCTCATACTTGGTTATAGATTTTCCCAGTAAATCAAAAATTTCCTGTAATAAAGAACGATCTACAATATGACCTTTAGTTTCATTTCTTCCGAGATTTGGTATCCTTTTCATATATTCTCTAGCTTTTTCTATGTCTTCTGCAGTCAGTTCAGATCATGATTCAATTTTAGTCAACAATTTCTGTAGTTCAGGATTAAAAACAGTGCTTATTATTTCTACTTCGGCTGCTAAACCGGTTGGTTGACCTTTTTCTTCTATATTTCTCATAGTTGTTATTTTAAAATTATAAAGTTTTTTTACTTATCTGTCGGCACTGATGTAGTGATCTTGTCAATATTCAAAAAAGTTTATATTGCCTCATTCAATATTTAATTTTTTCTTTGTTGTTTTGTTATCTTCTGCTGGGGTTATCAAGAATACCTCCAATTTTCATTTTTCATTTTTTACTGCCTCTATGATAGAATCTTTTGGTATATTATTTAATTCTTCTCAAAAAATTTCATCAGGTTTTAAATTTAAAAGTGGAGCTATACTATAGAGTTTATATATTTTAAGTCAGTTTTTAAGTTTTATTCTCCATGATCTAGAGTTTCATGATATTTCCAATTCTATTTCTATTCAGTGTAAAACTTTTCGGATATAATTCCCTTTGTCATTTGTTACGTCTAAACATGCTATATTGTAATTTTTTGTTTTTTCGTTAAAATATAATATGTAGTTTCATCAGGTTTTGTATGAAAAATTATTTACACCATCTAAAGTATATTCTTCATTGGTTTCATTGGTTCCTGTATAATTCAATAGGAATATCGCTTTTTTACCTTTAAATGATTGGTTTACAGGATATCATGTTCAGTAGAAAATATTGTTTGAATAGATGATAGATGTTTGGTAATTTAGATGGGAAGGAATAGATAATATTTTATAGTCTTTTTTCAGATGTATTGTTTCTCAAGAATCGGTTATGGCTATACTTTCTCATCATTTTTCAAATATGAAGAAATTTTGAAAACATTTGAAACTTGAGGATCATTCAATAAGAATTTTTTGGTCAATCATATTTATAACCATAAATCATGAATTTGTTTTAACAATAGTTTTATAGTTAAAAATCTTGATTATTTCAATATTCTCTTCTCATATTCCCAAAATTTCACTAATTCTTTTGGAATAGCATTTCTTCTCAAATAATTCTTTTATCTCTTCTGCCATTTTTGCTGTATCTTCCAATATTTTTGCGTTAAAGGTTTCTGTTTTTGGTCAGTGAAATCAGTTACCATATGATACAGAAAAAGTTGATAAGAAATTACTAGCAGCCTTATAGTCTTCTTCGGTAAGTCCTTTACCATCTTTGAGGTGCTGTAAGGCGGTTTTTAGCTCTGTAGTAAAAAAATATTCTTCTAAAGTAATTTTTTTTCAAGAAATTTCAATACAATTTTCCATAGTTATTATTAAAATTATAAAAATTTTTATTTGCTAATATAATGGACGTCTCCATAAGTCTCAAAATCCATAATAGTTCAATAAACTTTTAATTCTTTTTTTGTTTCTTTTCTGATTTTTCATGGTGTGATTAAAAATACTTTTTTTCATCATTTTTTATCTTCAACTACTTCTACTTTTATTTCAATATTTTTATCATGGGAATATTCATTCATTCGTATGATAGCTTTAGCTTGTATATCAAAAATGGCAATCTTTTTGTCTGTTACTATCCAGAATCTTGGGTGAGATGTTGAATATATTTTATCAGCTAGTACATACATAGTATCAATACATAATTCCAATCCTACATTTGTATCTATTTCAGCAAATTCATATCCTTTTGTTTTTTTGTTAAAGTATATTATATAGTTATCTCAAGTTTGATATGTAAATTCATTGGTAACGCCATCGGGGGTATGTTGATTTCATCATCTAACTCATTTGGGTTTACATATAAACTCTTTTATCTCATGTTCAAAATTTCTTTCAGTGTCATTTTTGGTAGAGTAAAAAGTATTATTTGAATAGATGAGACATCATTTTTGATAATTGAATAATACTTTGTAGTCTTTGTTAAGTTTTATAATTTTTCATGTCTGTGTGATAGCGATATTTTCTTCTCATTTGGTAAAAATTAGAAAATCACCAAAATCATTGAAATTATTTGCTCATTCCAAAACAATTTTCTGGGTCTCTGTATCTACTACCATAAATCAAGAATCTGTGTTTATTATTTCTTTTTATCATTTTTTATCTAGTATTTCAAACTTTTCTATGTCTAACCCTATTATTTCAGCAATTCCTTTTTTCCTTTCATTAGTTTCATGTTTGTTTAATACATCTCTTAATATTTTTTGGATCCTAATTAAAAAATTACTATTGAAATATTGTAGTTCAGGGGTGAGAACTCAATGTGTCGGGTGAATATTTCCCAACTGACTTTTTATTTTTTCCAAAAATTCCTTTGCCAGTCAGATTTCAGTTTCGTCTAGTTCTCCTCAAGATTCTATTTTTTTTAGAAATTCTTTTAATTCTGGAGTAAGAAATTCCTCTCATTGCTTTAAAACAGTAGATAATGGAGATATATAATCTTTTCCTTGTTTTAAATCATTCATTTGATTAAGATATTAAAATATAAAAATACTTCATAGTATATAATTATTTATTTAAAAAAGTCAATAAATTATTTTTATAAAATTTGACAAAAAAATAAAAATAATTATAATTTAGTAAATTTTATTAATTAAAATAAAAACAAAATGTGAAGAGATTCAGAAGGTAAAAAACATTATAACAGTCTTGATAGGGAAAAAGAGGTTATAAAAGATCTTGATTATTGAGAGTCTGGACGTGCTTGATATATGAGTGGAAAACTTGAAGCGGACGAGGTTCTGTCTTATTTTATTGAATGAGATAAGTATTTTTCTGTAGAGAGTAGAGTAAATTCTATACTTGGAGAGAAAGATATCGCAAAGAGAAATGAAAAGATTAAAAAAGAAGTAGATAGATTTTTTGGGAAAATGGTAAAAAAGCATCCGGAAATAGCAGTTTTTTTTGTAGAGTATGTTACTGCAAATATGAATTTGGAAGAACGAAGAGCTGATGCTACAAAAGAGGTTGTTGAAGAAGTGCAGAAATTACTAAAAAAAGAATTTGGATGAATGAACCCTCATAAAGCTGAAGAACAATATATGAATGCAGCTGGACAGTATATGAAAGATAATAAACTTTGAGAGTTTGAAGAGCCTTGATTTTTTAAGAAAATGTTTCATTCTGAAACTCCTGAAGAAGAATCTGCCAATAAAAACAAGAAGAATGCAGCAGTCTTGAAGTATACATCTCCAGAAGATGTGTTTATGTATTTGTGTGATACAAGTGCAAGTTGAGATTTGGCTCATCAGAAAAATAAAAAACTTGTAGTAACATGACAACAGGTAAGTCAGGCATTCAAAGATGTAGAGGCTTTACATGGGGAAGCATTATTATTGAAAAATATTTCATATATAATGTCTCAAGCTACAAAGACACAAGTTAATTTTGATTCAAAACAAAAACTCTATGATTTTCTTCAGGGTAATCCTAACGCAAAAGAACAATTCTTAAAATTTGTTCATGATAGAGCATACATGAAAATAGATTTGAATGAATTTTTTATAGATCCAGCAAATGCACTAAAAAGAACTATGGAAATTAAGCAACAAATAAATACAGATCCTCTATTAAAATCTACAATAGATGATATTGGAAGGTTGATTAGTAAAAAATTGGATAAAGAAATAAGTGCTTTTGAAAAAAGAGTAGCTGCTGCTACTTGACCAGAAAAAGCTATGCTTCAAAATACTTTGAATTATATAAAAAATCCTGCAACTAAAAAATGAATTTTGGATGAATTTAAAGTAAGATCATGAAGTGCTGTTTTTTCTCGGCTAAAAGATTACAGTGGTAGAGAAATTCGTCAAACAGACACTGTTACTTCTATTACTGAAAAAGAAAAGTGACATTCAAGCATGTTGGCATGAGTTACTATTTGAAATGAAAGAATCAATAAATATCTACAAGAATATGTAAAATTATTTGATGATTTTTCTTTTGATATAGGAGTAGGTGTGATAGACGGAAATCCTCATATATGAATATGACCTCGTCTTTCAGGTAAACGAGAGGCTACAGAGAATACCAAAGTTAAGTATTCTTTGTGAACTTATTTGCTTGTGCCTTACGGTGTTTTGGGTGGTGAGTATTTAGCAAACAGACCAAGTCTCAGTAATTTGAAGTGACTCGTAGGCAAAGAATTGGATTTGACATCGGCACATTCTTTTGGTGGTATGATAAATGTTTCTTTGATGTGATGATGAGCTTGAGTTTATTGGTCTAGGGAGAAACTTCAATGAATAGATGTTAAACATCAATCTGTTAAAAAATTGCTTAAGATTATACTTACTCCACAAAATTTGAATAAAGATCCAAGAACACTTTATGCAGAACTTCAAAAAACCGATGCATGAAAACATTTGAAAGAAGATGATTTGCAAAGTTTGATAAAAATAATGGGTAGTGCAAAAGAAGCATTATCAACTTTTGGAGATTTTAATTTGCTGACACCAGATCAACAGGCTAGTTTTTTGGCAACAAACATGGTAGATGCTTACTCAAATAGATGGCGTGATCGTGCGTTGGTAAAAGCAGAAAACGATGGCTGGTATATATGATGATTATTTTTGTGAATTCAGCTTTGGTTTAATTTCTTCCCATCACTTGCCGTTATTCCTGATTTTAAGAAGGTCAGTGTTAAATTTGTGGAAGATCCTGATTCTAGAGCT
>CALFEN010000132.1 GCA_937950065.1 uncultured bacterium
GAATTTAGTGTCGTTAAATATATCCAATCAAATTTATATTGCATACTTTATTTTTAGGTTTAAATGGACAAAATGGGTAAAATAATCATTTAAAAATTATTTTAGAAGTTTTTTAAAGAAATATAAATAATCTTTGTCTAAATATAAAAAATCACTTGATTTTTTTTAAAAAATGATTATATTATGTTTATGTCCACCTATCCAAACAAAGATGTTTGGTAGGGAGTTCAACTTTCAACAGGAGGTGTGTTTCATGTTCCATGTCGTTGTACCGGCCTCGCTGCACGGTGTGCAGCAGTATGGCATCGTCTTCGGCGCGGCTTTCGTTTAGCTCGGCGTGAGCAAGAGCAAGAGCTGTGAATTTGCTGGTTAACAACCGGCTAGAACTACCGGGCTAGTCCCGGTTTCAACCACGCAAGGAAGGGAATTCCAATGCTGAAACCGACGTCCTGCGCCACCAAGAAGAAACCGTATACCAAGTTCGACACCGTGGCCATGCCCTTCACCTGCGCCCTGCTGGGCTCCGAAAGCTTGACCGAGAAACCGTGCTCCGCCCTGGCCCTGGCCGCCGACGGCGACTGCTCCTCCACCTGCTGACCAGCCAACCAAGGTCATCGGAGAAGCAGTTCTGCCAATCCCTGGGGTCGGTGCCTTTGTGTACCGGCCTCAGGGCCTTTGAGAAGTTGAATAAACATTTTATGAGGTTATTGCCTCTAATACGACGTGCCCGCAGATTCTGCGGCCGTTTTTGGTTTTAGAGAAAAATTATTATTCAATTATTTGATGTGTTATGGGAAATAATTCCAAATCTTATAATATATCATAGATAATAAAAAATGATAAATTATGTTAATTTTATATTGAATTTTTATAATTTTTTTTTATAATTTATTATTTTATCATAAAAAAAGTATTTTATGAAAAAGTTTATATTTGTACTGCTAACGTTTTTTTGTTTTGCAGGCTATAGTATGGCAGCAAGCATAACAGATCAGATAAAATCAGGGTTTGAATATGTAGAGATAAATACCGATATTCCTTATATTTCCACACCTTACAAAAGTAATCAGAATAAGGTTTATTATCTTATGTGATCTTTTTTGACTTACGATGTGACAGAATGAATGGATTTAGACTCTTTTAAGCAAAAATTTGGTAAAGATGATCTGTTGTTTTTTTTGAATGCAAAGACATGAGAAAAATTTTTGATCCAAAAATCCAAAAATCTTTTTCCAAAATCTAAATGTAAACAGATAAGCGATAATTCAAGAATCCTTTTTGAGGCCTATAATGATGATGTCGCTATAAATTATGCTAATAATATATTTGGTAAAGATGCTGATACATCACAGTGTTATGCCAATAAAAATACTATCTTTTTACCTAAATATAAAAATTTCGTTGATGATTTGAATTATTTTGTAGAAAATGCAGATGCTATTTTGACAAAGGTAAATAATATAAAGATAACCTATAGTGGGACAAACAAAAATATGAGTATACTAAAATCCATCTATGCATACGTAATAAACGGCACCGACTATAATTACGACGCTTTACAAAATTCTGCTAATTATAATGTAGGATATGATTATCCACGAACCGCAAAATGATTTTTTGAATGAAAGAAAATAGTGTGCGGATGATATGTGGAAATTTTTGATTTATTGTCCAAACTTTATGGGATAAAGACTCAAATAGAGCTCGGAAGTCTTCAGTCTTTGGATAAAACTGCTGTAGAGACAAGTCTTACATGACATGCTTGGATAAGTATATGAAACTTATATTTTGATCCAACATTGGATGATAACTGAAAAGAGGTATTATACAATAATTTTGCGAAAACGAAAACATGTTTTAATGTGTCTCATTATATGACATGATGGCAAAAATTTGATACAGTAGAGCAGAGGTTTAGCTATATCAAAACAAATGCAGGCTATTTAATCTACAATTGTCCTCAAATAGTTTATGGGGCTGTAAGCACTGATAATAAGACGATTGATTTTATGAAGTATATGTTGGCTAATTTTGATCTAAAGACAAATCAAAAAGGATTTTGCGATATATTTAATTTGTGTTTTGAGGTAAATGATAAAAAAGCTCTTTTATCAAAGTTGCAGAATTTTTATTATAAGATAAGCGATGGGACTACAACCACAAGATACAATTTGCGTGATGAACTTTCAAAAGTTAGCATAACCGATGTAGTCGCAAAGGATTATACAGATAAATCTTCTTATCAGATTTCTTTGTTTCCTGATTATAAATCAAAAGTGGAAATAAATAATCTTATGCAAAAATTAAGAACTCTTTCGAAAACAAAAAATGAAAAAGAATTATTGAATTTTTACAATAAATATAAAACTCAAATATTTCAATTAGCAAATAGTTCAAAGTTGTCAATAGAAAAAAGGCTTAAACGGGTTTATTTTGATAGTATATTTTTAGTTGAAAATTTAAGATAAATCTTTATATATTAGTAAACTTATTTTTTCATTTTAGTAAATTATAGTAATAAATATAGATGGAAGAAACCCAGACAAATTCCAAGAAAGCAAATTTTTTATTGAGTACAGATAGTTTATCATGATATTGATTGGATCTAATTTTTAATTTGGCGACTTCATTAAATTTCAATGGAATAGATTTGGCTTTGCGGAAAAATTTTGATGCATGGAATGTCCCTTATCTAAAATCTCTCATAGACAAATATAATATGCCAATAAAAGTAGTACAGGTTTCAGATAAGGTAAATACCAAAGAAATGAATCAGGCTCTTGATATATGCAGGGAATTATGAGCTGATGCTATAAGTATCAATGCTCCAAATATATTTGATATTACAACATACAGGTTTATCACAAACAATCTTCCCAATTTGAGGAGACATAATAAAAATATAAAATTTTGTATAATAAATCCTCCTAAAAGTTCTTTTTTGGTTCTTCCAATACCTAAAAATTATTTTTCAAATATAGTGGAGATCGTAAAAAAATATAAGACAATGCTGGGGTTCGATATATCAAATATTGAAGAGGCTCTTTTGGAAACTACATTTCTCAGGAAATTATCAAATTATATTCCTTATATAGGAGTAGTATATATTTCAGATAAAAATAAAAGCGGGAAATGACATGCTCCGTTGTGAGATTGAGTTTTGAAAGTACCAAGTGTATTGAAAAAGTTTAAGCAGAATGAATATTATTGATATTTCTCTCTCAAAATAATCATTTCAAAAAAAGATTTAGCAGACTTTGAAAAAGTAGAACTTATCTTAAAAAAATCAAGATTGTACTTCAAGGAATACTTTGAAGATCTTGTGATAAAATAATTTTATAATTAAGAATTATTATTATGAATTTAAGTGCTCCCTTAAAACCTGTAAGCACAGAAACTCGTGTTTCGTATAATAATCTTTGTTTCGGAGTATGAGATTTTGTATTAATTCAACTAGATGAATGATGAGCTCATCCTATGGAAATATTAGAAGTAGACCTTCAAAATAAAAGAATACGTGTGAAAGTGTTGGTGGAATTAGCTCATTGGCATGAAACTTTTGGAGAAGTATGATGAAGTTCTACAGAAGAGTGGATGGATTTTGATGATATATCTTAAAACTCGTATAGAAGAATTGAAAGAGCTAATTAGAAGATCTGCAGCTTTGAATTTAGACTTTTGAATGTGATTATAATATAGATTTATTTAAAATTTAACTTTTAAAATCCTGATGATATATCCTAAACATATAGCTTTGATTCCTGATTGAAACAGAACGCGGGCAAAGGAAAAATGATTTCACCAGATGATATGACATATGGAATGAAGTAAAACAGTTACAGCAATCATAAAATATCTATTTACAAACACAGAAGTGGAAGTGTTTACTGTATGGGGACTTAGCACTGAAAATATGGGAAATAGAACTCCAGAAGAACTGGAATATCTTTTTGATTTATACAAAACTTTCAACGAAGGTCTTTTTGAATTTATGCAGCAGAATCAGATAAATTTTAAACGAGTATGATCCAGTGCATGACTGCCTCAACATCTTATAGATTTTCTTCTTGAAAAAATGAGAAAATTGAAATTTGATAATAATAAATACGTGATTTTAGCAATAAATTATGGCGGTAGAGATGAACTTATCAGATGAATAAACAAGCGGGTTGATGAAACTTGATGAAATAAATCAATTGATGAAAATACTTTATCGAGTTATCTTGATTTCGCTGAATTCCCGCCAATAGAACTTGTGATTAGGACAAAGTGAGAATTAGCAAAAAGACTTTCAGGTTTTATGTTGTGGTGGATCGGCTATGCACAGCTTTATTTCACAGCTACTAAATGTCCGGATTTTAGAGAAGAAGAACTTAAAAAAGCTTTGGAACGGTTTGACAGCATAGCAGACAAAAGAAATTTTGGCAAGTAGCAACGGCACTGGTAATGTTTTTTTATATATTTAATAAATACAGATTGCGAGATTAGGTTGTTTATCTATCTCTTTATTTTGGAGAGAGAATCTTTTGTTGCAAATTAAAATGTTTCAAAGAATTTAATAATAATACGGAAATGAATAATGACTATTGAAAGTTGAGTGCTCCCTATTAGGGATATAACTTCTTTTTATACATGAGAGACGATAGGAAATTGATGAAAGATGTATTATGTGCTAGATACAAAAGAGTTAATTACTAAATTTTGAGATGATGTCCATGCAATTTTTGGGAGAAAAACAGCTCCAACACTTATACGTAGAGCTATTGTATGAGAAAGAATTACAACTTATGTTGAGAATAAAAATTGAGAAAAAATTTTAGAATCTGTATTCATTGCAAAAGCTTGACAATATGTTTTTCAAAATATTAATAACCTTGAAGATACTTATATCCCCCAAAAACAATGAGTCATAGATGGCTATATCCCCCAAAATTGAGATTATAATGTTTGAGATGAGTTTAGAGAGTTTTTTAAAAAATCTAAACCTTCAAAACTATTGATAGGTCTTATAAAAAAACCGACAGTGATAACAGTAAAATCATGGTGAAATATTAATCAATTTTTAGATGAATGAGCTGTACTTAAATTAGAAGAATCCCCTTTATTAGAAGTTACCTGAATTAATAAATGAGGTTTTGAACTATGGGAGATAACTGATAAAGATTGAAATATATTATAAAATTAAGGCGTTTTTTAAGTTTTAATTATTTAGAATGGATTTTAAAAATAATATAAATCAAATCATTTCAGATTCCAAAATACTAAAACACGATCACGTGATAGTTTATAATTTTCAGGATAAATTTATCATAAAAAGATGAAAAAATACATATTTTGATATAAACAATGTTTTGGCAGAACAAAAATTTTTGGAATTTGCTATTTCAAAATGAGTAAAAATAAATAAGCTGTTAGACGTTATTGAGTTAAACAATGAAATATTTGTGATTTATGAATTTCAAAGACAAACAGCAGAGGACTATGATTATATCAAAGTATGAAAAAATTTAAGATTTTTCAATGAAATATCGTCATTGGAAAAGTATAATTTTACAGAGATGAAGCTGCCAGACCTAGAAGATTTTACCGGACTTCAAAAAGTTGTCTGACAAGAATTGTTTGAAAAATGGATAAACAAAGCTAGACTTTGGTTGGATAATTATTCGGCTGCTATCATGTGAAAAAATTTTGACACGATCATACATTATGATATTATACCAAATAATATTATCAGACCGGATTTTCTCGTAGATACAGAGCACTTACAATACTGATTTGTCTGACATGATATCGGTAGTATATTTAGACTTGGATACAGAAATCATCAATATGATATAGTTTCTCAAATTTCCAAATGATATGGTATTAATTTTGATATTGAAATTTATGAACCATTTTTAAATTTTAAAGATATTACAAATATGCTGTGGTTGTATCAAAACAATAACGGCATAAAAGAAAGAGTAGAGGAACTAAAATTCAGAATATTAAATATTGACAATTATGATTACAAGTGGAAAGTCTTTTAGTGATTTCTAAAATGAGAGATAAGATAATCTACTACTTCTGGGATTCATTCTATGGTTTCATCCAAGTCCGCAAGAACCATTTTATTTTCTTCAAATTTTTCTACACAAGCTTTAATTTTTTCATCAGGGAGATGAAGATACAAATCATTTTCGTCTAGATTTGTAGCTTCAAATCAGTCTGGGAAATATTCTTTTATTTCTTCAAAGAAGTCTCTCTTTATAGATTCTTTATGTCATTGTATACTTTCTTCTATTCTCTTGATAATAATTTCACTAGGGAGATCTTTGTGTAGTACCAATTGCAGAATGTTTGGAAATACAGCATTCTCATCTCCTATCAAGAAAAAAATAATTTTATCTATAAAAGTTTTTTGCTGTCTGGACAGGGTCTCGTCTGACCACCATACACTTCTCATACTACGTTCCACGTCTCTACCAAGTCTTGATACAAAATATTCTTTATCTACAATCTCATTAAATGGATCTCATCATAGTATAACTTCTATATTATTCTCCTTTATCCATGCTTCTCTGGTTTTATATTTTTTTTGTATTTGGTAACGTTCATATTTACTACTTATAAGATTGACATCGTCTAATAGGTGATATATTATATTTAAAACTTCATTATCTCTTTCAAAAACTTGATCTTTATCTTTGTATATCTCTTGTAGACTATATAGAGAGGACAAAATGATATTTATTAAGTTTATTCTTTCTTGGTTTATCTGATTTGCAATCTTTTCGTTTTTTGTATCCTCCGGATAAAATAAACTTAAGAATCCTGTATCATTAAATAATTCCAATAGTGTCTTTATCCCATAGATTGTATTTTCTATCATAATCAATTTTGTAGACATAGGAGAAGATATCTTAACCTCAACTAATCCAGCGGGTCATACATTGTGTTTTGCTAAAATAGTATTTATTTGCATAATTAAAGGAACTAAAGCTCTTTCCATCTCTCCCTCTATTTCTCCAGGGCATCAATCTTCAAAATTTAAAATTAAATCTGTTTGTTCTGCTGTTTTTTTCATATTTCCCATTTAAGTTGTAAAAAGCAATAAAAGATATATACTTATTTTTTATAAAAAGTCAATAAAATAGTCTCTGGTTTATAGATATTTTTAACACAAAAAATATAAATGCCTATGAAAAATTGGGAAGATAATGCTATTGATTTTCATGAAAATTTTGTTATAAAAGTTTTATTTTATCTATTTTTTTGAGAATGGGAGACATATTAAATTATGAGATTTATGGAAATAGTTTGGTAAATTATTTTATAGCGATAGTGTTTTTTTTGATAATTTTATTAGGTTTCAAAATTTGAAAAAAATTGCTTGTTAATATTTTGGGCAAAAGACCTGAAAGTTATTTTAATACTTCTTTACAAAGGCAGATAAATTTATTGCCTAATTATATATTGATTTTGGTGAGTTTGTTTTTTTCTGTGAGAGTTTTGTTTTTATCTCCTTCCGTATCAAAATTAATTAATACTATATTTTCTATATTGATATCTTTTGAAATAGTAGTTTTTAGTTCAAGGATATGAGAATATTTATTTTATAGTTATATGAGTAAAAAGGGGAAACTCGAACCTACTATAATGAATATGTTTAAAACTATAATAAACATAGTTTTGGGTGCTATATTTATAATTATAGTATTGATAAATCTTGATATAAATATCTGACCATTGATAGCTAGTTTGTGAGTAGTCTCTGTTTCGTTCGCTTTTGCTTTCAAAAGTGTGCTGGAAGATATATCTTCTGCTTTTAGTATATATATTCAAAAACCTTTTAGAATATGAGATTTTATAGTGTGAGATAAATATAGCTGAACCGTAAAAAAAATTAGCCTAAAAACTACAATTTTGAACTCTATAGATTGACAAACTGTGATTATCCCAAATAAAGATCTTGTAAATGGAATAATAAATAACTACGGGAATATGAAAAAGAGAAGAGTGGTTTTTAATGTATTTATAAAGTATAAAACCACAAGCGTTAAAATTGAAAAAATCCCTGATATAATAAGTAAGCTTTTGGAAAAGATAACAGATGTACAATTTGAAATCTGTTTTTGTAAGGAAATTACTTGAACGTCTTATAAATTTGAGATAATATATTTTGTATTGAGTAAAGAATATAATGTGTATGCAGAAAAACAACAGGAGATAAATTTAAAAATAAATGATTATTTTGAAAAGAATAATATTGATATTGTATAAAAATTTTTACTATCTGTGAGTCAGGAGTTTGATGCCGTCGTTTGGTTGTATATAAATTTCTTCACAGATGATTAACGCAGTAATATAAAATATTCTTCTAATATCTTATTCTTTTTTTATTACTAGAGGTAAAATTGTATTATAAATAATTTTACATAATCTATAATATCTTTTTTTTGTTTTGATTAAAAATATTTGATTTATAAGAGGATTTGGATATAATGTAAAGAAATTATCTTACAAATCAGATGAGACAAAAAAAAGATAAACAATCCAAAAAAATTACAAAATTTAAAATAAAAAATTTTTTATTTATTTTGATTTGCCTTATTTTTTTGGTTGTATTGGTTTATATCCTATTGCCTTACACTCTCACCGTAAGACTAAAAACAATTCCAAACTCTATTTTAATCTACGATAGAAATTGAATAGAAATATGAGAACTCGTAATAGATAAAAAATATAGACATACAGAAACTCCATTAAACGAAATCCCGGATTTCATCACAAAATCCGTAATAACTATAGAAGACAGGTCGTTTTACCAAAACGATGGTATAGATTACAAAGCTTTGGTTAGAGCTTGATTTATAAACATTTCAAATTTTCAAAACTTGCAGTGAGCCTCTACTATAAGTTCGCAGCTTATCAGAATGAACTACTGACTAAATCAGAAAAGGACTTTTGCAAAAAAAATACAAGAATTTACTTTATCTTTGGCTTTAAACAGGAAATACTCCAAATCACAGATTCTGGAAAAATATTTAAATACTATGTATTTTGGTTATTTAAATTACTGAATCCAGAGTGCAGCTAAATATTATTTTGGCAAAGATTTAAATAATCTTACAAAATCAGAAATGATAGCTCTGCTTGTGATTCCAAAGAATCCAAGCAAATACGATCCTTACAAAAATTATGCCAATTTCAAAAAAAGATATAATCTATTAGTTGATTATTTATACAAAAATAAAATCTTTGCTGATAATGAATACAACAGTATAAAAAGTGAGTCTTTATTGTTCAACGCTGATCACAAAAATAAACTGCCTTACGTAGTCGACGCTGTTTACTCTCATTATTTTTGACTAACCCCAATTAAATCTGATTTAGTCGTATCACCACTTGAAGTAGCATCGCTACTTCAAGCACTCAAATTAGCTATTCAAATATAACTCACAATGTGAGTGGCGTTACCACGACTGTAGATTATTCCTTGTCCCAGCAGATACAGCAGATAGCCAATAGCACCATCAATACTCTCAAGCGAAAAAATGTAAATGATTATGGACTTATTATTATAGATAGACATACTAACGAAATTAGGGTAATGATATGATGATTTGATTATTACAAAGATCAGGGGCAGGTAAATTCTGTGCTTGCACTTAGGCAGATGTGATCCACTCTCAAGCCTTTTACATATCTTCTTGCTTTTAAGGATAAATGACTGAATCCTGAAGATACTATTATAGATTTGCCCGTGCAGTTTAGGACTTCACAATGATATTCTTACACTCCCAAGAATTTTTCATTAAAATATAAATGAGAGGTAACCATAGCTAATGCTCTTGCTGAAAGTTTAAATGTCCCAGCAGTCAAAGTTGCGGACATGGTCGGCGTTAGTAATCTTTTGAGGTTTTATCAAAAACTTGGGATTAGCTCTCTCAATCAGCCGGTAGATTACTATGGTTTGGCACTGACTTTGTGAGTAGGGGAAGTATCTCTTTATGAGCTTACCAGGGCTTATGGTATTTTTGCTCATCAATGAAAACTTTGTGATTTTAAATTTTTGCAATCAGAAAATGATGTTTGTAATGATATCGTAGAAGATAAATTTATTGAAAAAATAGTTTATATTCTGACAAATAGATATTTTAAAATAAATGGGTTTCCTATAAACTGAAATTTGGATTTTCCTGATAGATATGTATTTGTCAAAACATGAACATCAAGAGAATTTGATGATAATGCCGCGATAGGATTTACAGAAAATTATATAAT
>CALFEN010000133.1 GCA_937950065.1 uncultured bacterium
ACTAAATACAAAGGCAAAGATATCCAGAGTTTTTATGATAAAAACAAGAAAGCTATACAATCTGTTTTAAGCAGTTCCAAACTAACAAACGCACAAAGGCTCAAAATACAATATCTCAATGATGTATTTTTAGTTGAAAATTTAAAGTAAATCAATATAAATAAATGAAGCAAATTTTTTAATTAGTTAATTTTTTATATGATCCCAAAGAAGGAAGCAAAGCAGACTGTAGTAAACAAAGCTAACTTTTTGCTTAGCAGTGACACTTTATGAGGCTACTGACTAGACCTCATATTCCAGATGGCCAAAAAATTTGATTTCGATTGAATTGATTTAGCCTTACGAAAAAATTTCGACGCTTGGAGTATAACATATGTAAAAGATTTGATTAATAAATACGAAATACCAATCAAAGTAATCCAAGTATCAGACAAGGTAAATTCCAAAGAAATGAATCAAGCTTTGGATTTAGCTAGAGAAATCTGAGCAGATGTAATAAGCATAAATGCTCCTGCAATATTAGATATCAAGACATATAAATTCATCAACAACAATCTACCAGCTCTCAGAAAACACAACAGATGAATAAAATTTTGCATAATCAATCCTTCCAAAAGCAGCTTTTTTGCATTACCTATTCCTAAGTATTATTTCACAAACATAGTAGAGATAATCAAAAAATACAAATCAATGCTCTGACTTGATGTTGCTAATATAGACGAGATAGTTTTGGAAACATCGCTTCTCAGGAAAATAACAAGTTTTTTGCCTTATATATCAGTAGTATATCTTAGTGACAAGACCAAAACTGGGAAAGCTCATGTATGACTTTGAGAATGAATACTCAAAATCCCTAGTCTTCTCAAAAAATTCAAACAGAATGAGTACTTCTGATATTTTTCTCTAAAGGTAGAAATATCAAAAAGGGATCTTTCAGATTTGGACAAAGTTGAGATTATCCTCAAAAAATCAAGACAATACTTCAGAGAAAATTACGAAGACCTAAATTTAAGATAAAAATTTATATTGATAATATTAAGAAGTTATGATATACCCTAAGCATATCGCACTTATTCCTGATGGCAACAGAACACGAGCTAAAGAGAACTGACTACCGCAAATAATCTGACACATGGAATGAACCAAAACCGTAAACAATTTAGTAAAATATATATTTTCAAACACTCCTATCAAAGTATTTACTGTATGGTGACTAAGCAGCGAAAATCTAAAGGAAAGATCACAAGAAGAACTGGACTATCTTTTTGATATATACAAAAGCTTCAATAACGATATGTTCGAGTTTCTTGCTGAAAAAAAAGTAAACATGAGATGGATATGAAACAGAAACTGACTACCTCAGCATCTTTTGGACTTTTTGGATAACAAGCATAAAGAACTTTCATTTGATACAGACCAACATTTGGTATTGGCTATAAACTACGGATGAAGAGATGAACTTGTCAGA
>CALFEN010000134.1 GCA_937950065.1 uncultured bacterium
ATCCTTTGATGAATATGAACCCCTACTAAATTCAAGACAAAAGCTCTCTACAGGTCTATCCTGCCGTTCGCTGATAAGATAGTGGTCAGAGAAAAAAAATCTTTTGAAATAGCTCAAAAATATAATAAAAATACTGTTTTACACAATGATTTTGCATATGATATTTTCCAGAAAATAAAAATAGATACAAAAAAAGAAGAATCTGCAAAGCTTTTTGTGAATATAAACCAGCATATTTACAATGAAACTGCCACCAGAAAGATCATGGACGTAGTTTACGAAAACAGGGATTCTAAACTTGAAAAATACTATGTCCCTTGTGATATGGAAGACGATGCAAAAATTTATCACGAATTAAAAGTAAAAATAGATGATCTAAAATATTATAACTGGACAAGATACACAGTCAAAGAGATTCTGGAATTTTTTGCTACTGCCGATCTCGGCGTAGGTGCCAGACTTCATTTTCTGCTGCTTTTACACTGGCTTGGTAAAAAAACAGAGCCGCTTTTTTATCAGGAAAAAATTAATAAATTTTTTGATGATAAACCTGAAGATAAAAAAGATGAACCCCAAAAACAGGAAAAAAATAAAAATAATGAAGAAATGGAAAAAGACGTTGAAAAAAAGCTACAAGAACAAAAAGACAAAACCCCTACAGATGAAGAGAAAACTATCGATAAAACGGCTGAAAACAAAGATCAGGACAAAGTAGAAAAATAATTGTCTAATTTGTCTTTATCTGGATTTAATCTTTGTAGCATTGAAAATAGTAGTCAAAAGAAGGATAAGCTGTATATATTTGGCAGGGGACTAAAACGGACATTGCTTTGTAAAAAAATATTATATTTTGTCATTCTGAATGCTAATGGGACTTGTATTATTTAGTGCACTTACTTTGTAAGAACTGAAACCCTAGAAAATAAAACAGGCAATCCTGTTATTCTGAACAGAACGAAGAATCTAGAGCTATTAGCTCTTTAAATATGAAAATCGTGCTATAATTCAAGAAAATAATAAATTTAATATTAAAATAATAAAAATGGATAATGATTTGATATTAAAGATGAACGAAAACAGTAAAAAATTTATAGCTGTGTTAAACAAGAAATTTGAAGTCTGAAGGCTTTTTAACGCTCTAGGACATGCTACAGCCTGACTTATTTCATTAAATAAAGACATAGAAGAATTTGGCTTTCTAGATTACAAAGACGGCGATGATAAATCTCATCCTGCTATTTCACATTATGGATTTATTATCCTTAAAGCTGACAATTCAAACCAAATCTTGAGATTAAGACAAACTTGTCAAGAGCAGTCTATATTGTCTAATGACTTCACAACATCAATGACTATCTGAACTTCCATAGAACAATACAATCAAACTAGGCAGATAAAAGAGCAGGATCTGGAATATCTTTGTATAGTAATGTTCGGAGACAGCGATAAAATATCGCCTTTTACCAAAAAGTTTTCTTTATTTAAGTAAGAAACATATTATGAATATAAATAATTGGCTTGAAAATTTTAAAAAAGCTTGGATTAAAAAGGATATCCCTGCAATTCTTGAGCTTTTTACATCTGACGTAGAATATTGGGAAAATCCATATCAAAAGTGCACTTGACTTGACGAAGTGGCTAAACTTTGGATCGGCATAAAAAGTCAGAAAGATATAATTCTTGATTTACAGCTATTTTCAAAAGAATGAAATAAATATACAATAAATTTTGATCTTGTTTACTCCAATCAGGATAATATTAAAAAAACTTGGAAATGAGCTTATCTAATGACTTTAACAGAGGACAATAAGTGCAATTATTTCCTGCAAATATGAGAGTAGACAATATAGACAAAGTAGAAAAAATATGTCTAAATAATATTACAGATGCCTATTATTTACCTTTTATTAGCCTGTTTTTCCATCACAGTGTTTGAAAATATTTTTCTGTATATTTTTAGTTTTTTGCTGACTATAGTTTTTATACTGATTTTGTGAGTTTTTAAAAAAATTAGAGTATTAAGAAATTTAATTTACGCTTTTATAATATTTTTTTTTATATTTCTTTCTTTCCAGATAAAATTTAATAAATATTTTAAACATGATTATTTAGCTGATTTTGTGTATAGTTGAGTGATTATAGACAAAGTCAGTCAGGACGTCTATTTATTTGAAAACCCTTTAAAAGATAAATTCCTCTATCACTCATCTACAAATTACGAAGTTGGGCAGAAAATCATGGTCAATGCCTTTTTTACAGGAAGACAGAGTAAAAGCTTGCCTCCCTTGGATTTTGATATATGAAATTTTTATAGCAAATATCTTATGATGAAATGATATAGGTGAGTTCTTTATGAGAGAAACTCGCTGACTTTAGGCTTTTCAAAGTTAACCTTTATACAGTCTGTCAAAAAATACTACAAAGACAGAGTAGTATGACTGTATGGACAAAACAAAATCGCCTGACTTATACTTGGAATGAGCATATGAGACAAGTCTCTTATCCCTCCAAATGCATATCAAGACTTTATAGACAGTAGCGTTGTCCACATTGTCGCTGTCAGTGGATGAAACCTTGTTATCCTCATTATTTTCTTAAATTTAATATTATTTTTCCTGCCGTATTATGTCAGAATATTTTTTATTTTGTGCACGGTCGTGGGATATGCTGTCTTATGCGGAATGGATACGAGCGTGGTAAGGGCAGTGATAATGTGCTGACTTGTGATTGTAGCTTTATTTTTTGGCAAAAAAATTTCACTGCGAAGATCCATAATTTATACTGTTTTCGCTATGTTAATTTTCAATCCTTATTATCTAATATATGATTTAGGCTTTTTACTTAGTTTTGCAGCGATTATTTGAATTAATATCTTTCAGAGATTTAGACGATTTGGACATGGCAGGGTAAATTCTTATATTATGCCTATAATTTGAGCACAGATATGAGTTTTACCTGTTCTGATACTTTACATCGGTAAAATATCCTTACTGTGATTTGCAGCGAATTTTATTATCCTGCCTTTTACCGGGATTTTGATGTTATACTGACCTTTGAGTATTTTGGCGTTTTATTTTACGGGCTTGTGAAATCTGGTTTATTTTTGAAATCTCTTTATGAGTCGAGTTTATCTCTTGGCACATTTTTTTAGCAGTTTCAATATTTATATTACTTTCCAATATTTTTGGCTGAAAATATATATTTTTATTGTTTTAACATCTTTTTTGATACGGCTTTACTTTTATTATCCCCAAAAAGGAATTGTAGATTAAAAAGAATTATAATACAATCTTTTACATAAAAAAATATTGAAAAAACTTTTTAAAATATTATAACTAGAGTAAGAAAATTTTTTTATTTTTTAAAGTAAAAAATGGATAAAAAACTTTTGGGAGCAATGAAGTATTGATTGGTAATGTGATTTACTGCACTAACCGTAGTTTGTGCCGGTTTTTATGTTTTTATCAAAGCTCGGCAGACAACCAATCCTACAACAGATAGCGATCCGAATAGTTTGTATACTAATAGTAATGAAATATTAAAAGCATCAAAACGAAATGCTTTGGTGGATAAATTTTGATGAGTAAAAATAAAGGTATTTACAGGAGCTTTAAATAGTGCTTGAAGTTATACATTTAGCCACTGACTTTGAGCTGCAAATTATCAAAAAATAGTATGATTTATATGTTGAATAGATGATCAGACACCAAGCTGAAGAGCATTTCAAGATTTTGCTGACAACCGAAATTATACTGCGGCGGCAGATTCTTATCGTGTGTTTATACCAAATAACGATACATCTATTGTACGTATAGATTTTTGATCTAATTTATACGGTAAAAATTATTGATGTACGATGTTTTATTTGCCGTAATTCTATTTATCCCCTACAATTGAAAAATTTTCTTGAAAAATGTTTGTAACAAGTCTAAAATAAAAAAACTATAAAATAAGTTTTTTAAGAACAAAAAATATTGAAAATTTTAATGAAATCTTTAAAATTAAAAGTCTTTATTTTTACAATACAAGATGAATAATGATAACTCCAAAAAAAGACCTTCCTGGGATCAGGTATATATGAATATACTTGAACAAATAGTTCAGAGAAGCACCTGTCTTTTTGTTAATGCGGCGGCTATCATTGTAGATCCAAACTCGCATAATATAGTTGGTATCTGATACAGCGGTTCGTGTAGATGAGACGTTCACTGCGCAGACGTAGGTTGTGCCAAGATTATAGATTGAGTAGAACACAAACATGCTGATCTTTGCAGAGGCGCTCATGCGGAACTCAATGCAATAGTAAATTGCAGTGTGGATACAAGAGGTCTTACTATGTATACTTTGCTTTCACCATGTAATAACTGTGCCAAACACATAGTAAATGCATGAATAAAAAAACTTGTATATAATAAAACCTATCTAAACAAGAATTATGAATATAGAATACTTGATTTTATGGCGAGACTTGGGGTAGAGGTGCTAGAATTTAAATCAGATGAAAATAGTAAAAATGATACCAAGAGATGCTAAAATAGTGTTTGATTGAATAAGACATAAAATCTATCAATGGGAACAATTGATGTATGATGGAACATACAAAACTTTCGAAGCAGCACGGACTCCGTGATCTGCACAGGTAATATGCACCCAGTGAAATAAACTGATGTTATCAAGACAGCAGCAGGCTCATAGAGATGATACCTTTTTCTCCTTTTTTGGAGGCTTTCTTGAAGAATGAGAAGAACCTATCGACGCAGCCAAAAGAGAATTGATGGAAGAAAGCTGAATGACTAGTGATAACATATTTTTTCTAAAAAGATTTGAAAAAAGAGGATTTAATAACTATTCCAATTTTTTTGTAGCAAAAAATGTATATAAAGTCGCAGACCAAAATCTGGACAGCGGTGAAAGAATTGAAATAGTATCAATGACTTTTGATGAAGTCATTGATCTTATAATATCCAAAAATTTTAGGGTAAATCTGGAGTTTTCTACATACATTATGAATCTAAAAATAAATAATAAATTGGAAAATTTAAAAGAACTTTTATTTGACTAAAATATATTAGAAGATGGAGAAATTAGTAATAATATGACTTGGTTGAGCTTGATACACAGCTTGAATCTACGCGTTTAGATACAATCTAAATCCTATACTTATATGACAAATGGACGGCTGACTTATCACAGAATGTCATATGGTGGAAAATTTTCCAGGTTATCCAAAAGCTGTAAGCGGCTACGAAATAATGAGCGATATGAGAAAACAGATAGAAAACTATCCTGTGAGAATTTACGCCGATACAGTAAAGTCTGTCCAGCCTATAAATCCTGCCGACTTCAGTAAATGATATCAAATTCAGACTGATTTCCACGAGACTATCCAGACACAGTCTGTATTGTTAGCTACTGGAACAAAAAAAGTAAGACTGGGCGTAGAAGGAGAAAAAGAATTTTTTGGGAAATGAGTAAGTTATTGTGCTACCTGTGATGGTTTTTTTTATAGAGGGAAAATAGTTCTGGTTGCCTGATGATGAGATTCTGCCTTTATAGAAGCTCTTTATTTATCCGATATTTGCGAAAAAGTCTATCTTGTCCATCGTAGAAATCAGTTTAGATGACAACCTTTTTGGGAAGATAAAGTGAGGGGAAAGTCAAATATTGAAATAATAACACCAAGTGTAATAAAAAAAATATGATGAGATCAGAGAGTGGGCTTTGTGGAATTATCTGTCTGAAAAAACGCTGCTACCTATAATGAAGCTGCTGATTTTGAGGATAGAAAGATTGACGTGCAATGAGTGTTTGTGGCAGTATGAACCAAGGCAAACCCTGTAACCTGACTTGACGAATATTTATCCAGAAACGAGGAATGATATATTATCGTAGATGAGCATATGTCTACAAACCTGCCCTGAGTATTTGCTGCAGGAGACTGCACTACATGAAGCGCTGGGTTTAGACAGCTTATCACTGCTTGTGCAGAATGAGCTATTGCTTGAGAAAGTATTTTTACTTATTCCAGTAAGATAAACTAATATTTCTAAAATCTTACTATATAAATTAGTAAGGTTTTTTGTTAAGATAGAATTTTGACAAAAGAAACATATTGATTATAATAGATTATAATATTTATCCTTAATAATTACAAAAAATGAAGACGACATGACTTTCATGAAACGAGATTTACTGCCTAAATAGATTGTGAATGCAGCCTTGAGAGGTTGTAATATGAAATAGTGTATATTCTAGATGATTTATTTGACAGATAACTTCCGGAGTAAAAACTTTTATATGATGAGAGATTCATAATCTCACAGAGACTATAGAATCTGGTAGGAGGTCAGCTCTCAAAAAAATGGAAGAGGAGGTAAAGAGATTAAATTGATTTGGTATAGTCTGAATAAGTAATGATGTTGTTTTCCATGACAGTAATATAGAATATATTTCTATATGATCAATAATAACTAATAATACCAATTCCGCTACTAAAATATTTGCAGCAAGTAATGCTCAAGAGTTGTATTGTCAAGTAGACAGTGGATATATGCCTGTAAATTATGTTTTCGGGAATGTAGCGTATTCTCTTTGAGTATGAAGATCCATAATATGAAATCTAAAATCTCTTGTAAGATGAGAAATAAAGGAATATTCAGACATTTTTAATCATACAAGACATTTGGCTTTGGAGAGAATAGTACAAGACGCAAAGGACAACAAAGCAAATGCTGTAGTAGGAATAAAAACATCTATAATGCCGATGTTCGGGACTGTAGAAATGCTTATGACATGAACCGCTTCCTACAACAAAAATTTAACACCATATACCAAAGACATAATAACAAGCGATCTACCAGGACCTGAACTATGGAATCTGACAAAACTGTGATATATCCCGTTAAAATTAGTACTCGGAACTTCGGTCTATTCTTTATGATTCATATGATGAATTACATCTTTTTTCAAATCATTTATAAAATGAGAGATAAAGGAGCTTACAGATATGATATATTGAGCTAGAGAACATGCCTTGGAAATAATAAATAAAGAAGCAGAGTCCATATGAGCAGATAAGGTTGTTTGAACACAAATATATGTCTATCAATTATGATGAGGACTTATAGAGGTCATGGCAATATGAACTGCCGTAAAAAAGGTTGAAAATATAAATACCCAGAGTGAAAATTTATTATTGCAGGCAGCCATTATGGATGAGAACACTTTTACAGATATGACTTACGATAGATCTAATGTTTGAGTTACTGCAAGATGACAGAGTAATAATTTTTGAACCAATCCTTCTATTGTAATATTTTTTGTGCGTTTGATCCGGTTTATAATAATTATTGCTGTGCTCACTTCTTTATTCCAAAGATGATAGAAAAATTAGGAAGATAAGATTTTATATTTATAAATTATAGATTTACATGGTTCCCCAGGCGGAGGCCGCCTGGGGGAGGTGTTTATGCAGAGTTTTTTCCAGAAGGCTGTTGCCGGGGCGGAATCCCTCCTCGACGAGTTCGGGGCACTCGGAACCAGCCGTCAGACGCACTGCCTATTTGTGCGGGGTTTTTTTTATTTCTCCCGCTGTCAGGCTCTCGGTTCTTATCCTGCCCCTGCCCTTTTATAAGTTCGAAGAGTAGGAGCAAGAAGATGACAATAAAGCTTGGTGTTTTTCTGGGCATTTGTCCCCCTTCTGATTTGAAAAATCCTAGCCATAAAACAGTATATATGGTTTTTGCTTTTAAAGTCAAGGGTTTTGTCTTCTCCCAGAAATCTAAAGCTACCATTTTTTATAATAATTTGAAAAGAAAGATTTTATCAAATATCTCTACTAATCCGGTCTCTTATTGTTTCAGCCAATTTCTCTGGCGCTAGATCATAGTTGTGTGCTGCATCCGGGATTACTGCTTTAGAAAAATGCATACAGCTTTTACATTTTTGTTTAATCAAATCTAGATCCTGTTCCAGACTTCTTATAATTATATCGTCATATTCTCCATATACGGCCAAAATAGGTATTTGTATATTATTCAATTCTTCAAAATTATCAGGATTTCTCAATAGAGGAATATTATCGGCTGGAGATTCGTCTACAGCTAAATCCAAAAAAGTTTGAGCACTTAAATAATGATAATCCCAAATCTTTGTTGATAATATTTTTTGAGGATTATTTTGTTTTACATATTCTTTTGCTTCCTCCAACAATTCTTTATAGTTCGGGACGTACTTTTCTAGTTTAAACAATCCCACAAAGTCAGGAGCTGAAAGTAAAGCAATTCATATTATATTGTCTATTTTTTTCCTATGATAATAATACAAAACCTTATTGCATCATGAGCTGTGTCATATAAGTATAATGTTTTTGTATCATTTTTGGAGTATGGTCGTTATCCACGAATCTATATCGTATATGCAATCTGAAAATCTTTCATATACGGCTCAAATCCTTTGTGTATAATATCACTTATTTTTATTTATTTTTGTTGTTTTTATATCGTTTACATGAGCATATCATGAGTTTTGAGAATACAAAAAAGCAATTCAATTTCTCTGTAAATATTTTCCTAGTACATCAGCAAAAGGATTCTCTACAAGACTTGCTGATAACCCGTGGATAAACAGACAACATAATTCTTTATTGTCTGTCTCATAAAAAAATCAAGGTAGTTTTAGATTTTTTTCAGTAGTTGAATAGATCAGTTCCATTTTATTATTTATATTAAATATTCTCTATTATATAGTTTTTCGTAAAAATTTAAATATTTTTTAACAGTAAGTTTTATTATTAGTAAAAAATTAAGAGTGTTATTTATTGGAGCTATAATAAGTAATCTTTTGTGTTGAAAATAAAATAAAAGAGATTATAATTATTCAAAAGATGACTAAATATATATTTTTGTTGCAATGACAGCGATAATGTAATAGTCGGGCTTCTCAATTTATTTATTAAAATAAAAAAAATGAAAAAAGATCTGCTCAAAACAATTAAATACGGATTGCTTATGTGAGTAATTGCACTAACCGTGATTTGTGCAGGCTTTTATATCTTTATCAAAGCTCGGCAGGCGACAGATCCTACTCTTAGCGATACTAATCCGTCCGCGCTCTATGTTAATGTATGAGAAACTCTGACCGCAGCCAAACGAAATACTTTAGTGAATAAAACGAGCTGACTTGGAGACTGGCAGACGGCTTCAGCAAATACAACGTACCAAGCTGATAAAAACCTTTTGGTAATTTGAAGTTGTAGATGTACTTATAATGGAGTGGTGGAGATTAAATGATATACTGATTCAAATAGTAGCCCTACAACATTAATATCACAGGCGGGATCAAGCGCTGTTTCGTCTTTAGATACAGCATATGGTTGATCATTTGTCATGCCTGTAAAAAAATGAGATTACTGGAAAGTAACTAGAATTAATACTGCTAGTTATGCTTCAAGTACAAACTGTGGGGTAACTATATACACAATTTGAATTTAAATCTTTAAAAATTTTTATCTATTTTGAGATAATATAAAATTTATGATTACAAAATTTAAAATATATTTATATAATTTTATGGACAAAAAAATAGGCATTGCCTATTTTTTAAAATCCAATAAATGATTTAATAATTTTTTTCAAGCTCTAAAAAGAAATTTTACATCGTCCCATGATCTGACACTTAATATTTTATTTATTACAACCTTTGGTGATAAAAAGCTTTTATAAACTCACTGTACAAGTTCTTTTGTCTGCTCTGGAGTAAGCGGAGATTTTAGTATTCTTTCTCTCATATCAAATCTGTCCCGTTCTCCATCAGGGATTGCCAGCCGGTCATTTTGCAGCGCCTGTCTATATAGAGGAGTGCCCGGATAAGGCATTATTATAGTAGACTGCAAAGTATATATTAGTCATTCTTGGAACATTCTCTTTGCAAAATCAACTGTTTTTTTAGCGTCTTCGTAAGTTTCCCAAGGATAGCCTATCATAGTAGTTATATGTGGAGAAATACATCATCAAGTCTGCTTATTTACATCTTTTATCATTCTAAGTTCTTCTTCTATCACCTCAAATTTTAGATTTTTGTCTATCTTGTCTAGTGTTGCTTGATTAGCTGATTCTACTCAATATAAGATATATCTAAAATTCGCTTTTGCCATAAGTTCGTAGTGCTCCCTTGTCAGTGCACCAAACCTCATATTGTGAGAAAAATAAATTTTTTTGTTTAATCATCTGTCTATCATTCACTGACAAAACTCTTTGAGCCAGTCACTAGCAGGTAAACTTCCACTATCATCAAAAACTTCTTTGATACCAAGCGGTATCAAGATTTGTTCTATTTCGTCCAAAAGTCTTTGGGCAGATATCATTCTGTAGTTTTTACCGGGAAAAAATGTCGTCCAGCTGCAAAATGTGCATCTTCACCACCAGCAGTCCCTGCCGACCATTGTATAAGTTCAAGGAGTGTATTTAAAGTTTCAGTTTTTGTAAGCGTAAAGTTTCCATTTTACAAGTTCCCTGTCTATAAAAGGCAAGGTATTTAAATCATTTTCCATTAAATTCTGAGGTCAGGAATTTTTAATTTCATCTCAGTCTTTCCAGTACCAGCCTCATTTAAGTTCTTCTTTTCCATTTAAGTAGCTGACTAAATTTAATAATGAAAAATCATAATCTCCTGATTTCAAAGTCCAGTCTACATTACAGTGTCCGAAGCTCTGATCTGGAAAAGCTGTAATATGATCTCATACCAAAACTATTTTTGTGTCAGGAATTTTTGATTTTAACTCATCTATGATAGTCCGCATTCTGCTTACTGTAGGAGTTTTTGTTTCTATCATTATAAGATCAGGTTTGTAGGCTAGTATTCTGTCAAGCCAGTCTTTGTAAGTAAGTCATTCAGCGATTCCATCATCCCAGAGCACCTCATATCATTTTGATTTGAGTAGTGTAGCTGTATATGCTGGTATCATAGGAAATATATAAGTAGGATCTCATTCAAACCATTGAAATTGCCTGTTTTGAGAAAGCAGCGGTGTTCATTTCTCTGATTCCAAAGGTGGATAACTAATAGATATTTTTTTTATCATAGTAATATTTTTAAAGTTTTAAAGTTTTATTATTTCAAATTGAGGTAGTTTTCTTTAGATTCTTCGCTGCACTTCGTTTCGCTCAGAATGACAGAGAATTATCCAGTCATTCTGAGGAGCGTAGCGACGAAGAATCTAGACCATAGTTTTTATATATTATTTTAATAATCATAATCCCTTAAGAAAAAAGGATTAATTACTCTGTATGTGCACTAAATAATACAAGTGGCGTTGCCAACCGCAATGCGGGACTATCTTAATTTACTTTTTAGATTTGGAGTAAACAATCATTTCAAAAACATAATCCCATAAGCTACGTGAGTTAAAAATATATAGAAAATAGAGAAAAAAGCAATACTTATTTTTTTTATTTTGATAGAGATATCTAGGAAAGATACTATCAGCGAAAGTAGATAAACTATTATTCCAAGTAAATATAAATCTAATATTATTCATCAGAATATCATACTTAATATTCATCAAAATACTATAAATAACACGAATAGTGTAGGCACAAGGTAGACAATCCTAAAATCTCATTTCAAGAAAAAGTGCCCTCTATGAAGTCCGTAGTTTCCAACCTGTTTGATATGCTTCATCAATCATGGTCTTCTGTGGTGATGGACTATCACGTCAGGAGCATACATTATTTTTTTATTTGTCTGTTTGATAAGATCCAGACAAAGTTTAGTATCTTCTCCAGGCCAGTAATCATTATCAAATCCTCATATCTTCAAAAAATCCTGTTTCCTCACAAAAAGATTTACACTTGCCCAGTCTTTCACTTGTTTTGCTTTACCAAGCGGTAAATATCTATCCGGATTTGCTCAACCAAGCGGCGTCAAAAAAACTGCACCAGATACTTTTGCCCAGAAATCATCATCGTCTGGAGTGATTCAAGGTCATCCTACAGCTACTACAGTCTCATCATCAAAATATTTTATAACATTGGTCAACCAGTCAGTATTTGGATAAGCATCATCATCAAGAAAACAAAGGATATCTCACTTACATATTTCAGCTCACATATTTCTTTTTTGGGCGGGTCAGACTTTGCCAGAAGGCACGATCTGTGTTTTGGCTGCGGTAAATGGAACGTTATCTTCGTTTGGTAATATTATTATTTCAAAATCCTGATTTTCAAGTTCTAAAATTTTTGGTATAGACTCTCTTATATAATCATTTATTTCTTTAACCGGTATAATTATACTAAAAAAATGTTTAGACATTATTAATAACATTAATTATAAATATTTTGAATTAAGTTGGATTCTCTATATGGTTAAATAATATAAATATCAAGAAAAAAATCAAGCTGGAATAACCTAATTAAGAATGGTTGAGTAAAAATTTGTTACTAAAAAGAAATATTATAAGATCGGAAGAGCGTC
>CALFEN010000135.1 GCA_937950065.1 uncultured bacterium
AACTATTTTTGGTTTATAAATTTTTACCATCTGCATAAGCTCATCAAAATCTATTTTTCCGCCATTAGCAGGATTAGTTTTATATCTCACAAAATTAAATATTTTTCACATATGTGAAACAGGAGCTCAATGAGTAAGATGTCCACCGTGTGAGAGATCCATACCAAGAACTGTATCTCATGGTTGTAAGAATGCAAAATAAACTGCTTGGTTCATAGGGGATCCAGAAAGAGGCTGCACATTTACGTGCTCACATCTAAATATCTGTTTAGCTCTTTCTATAGCTAAATTCTCCACCGTATCAGTAAATTCATTTCATCAATAATATCTTTTACCAGGATATCATTCAGCATATTTATCAGTAAAAACACTTCCAAGTGCTTCCAATACTTCTGGATAGCTATAATTTTCAGAAGGAATAAGATTTATTCATTTTCTTAATCTTTGCTCTTCTCCATTGAGAGCTTCAAAAACTTTTGAATCAAATTTTTTGAGATATTCGTGTTTCATTAATTATTTTTTTTATTTATAAAAAAACTATTTGCCATTCAAATATTGAGAAGAATTTGCGATTATACGAATTTGCTGATATTTAAATAATAAAATATATTATATTTATATATATTTAAAAACAAAAAACAAGAGTTTTAAAAATATTTTTCTATGGTTAAACTAATATTTGAGAGTTTAATCAAAGCAGGATAGCAAGCTTCGGAAGTAATGAAGTTTTAAGTCTTTCCTGTAATTTTAGTTCAAACTCCAAAGAGTTTTGAGCAAATCTCAAATCTCCAGTAGGCAGCACAATATTTGGTCTCAAAAAATTGGAATCTGTAAGTAAATAAATATCTCCCAAATCGTGTTCCAGTCTATCACGCTGGGCAGCATAATTCCCAAAAGTTCATCTCCTATTCATAAGATCAGCAATATCTTCTCTATCATTTTGCAAAAATATCAAAATAATCTGTGTCTTTGTATTTCTGTAAATATCAAATATTTTAATTATTCATTCCACGTTTACAGCTGTGATATTATTTTTATTATTTGGCTTTGCTAGTCAATAATAATTTTTTCAAATTTTGGTAGTTTCCAAAAATAGACCTAATCTTTCTAATTTTTGAAATTCAGCCACAGATAAAAAGATATATTCAGTTTCTCAAGGTCTGGATGGACGAGTCGTAAAAGTCTGTATAGGTGATAAATTCACTGTCTTTATAAGATAATCCTTTGCCAGAGTTTTACCGCTTCACGAACCTCACGCAATTATAACAATGTTTTCTGCCTTATTGTTTTGAGGAGTTAAAGTAATAATTTTAGATGCTTCCATTTGTATATTTTACTTTTTTAAAGCTAGATATTATATATTTATTTTTTACACAAAGTCAATAATATTTTTTCATAAAAATTTTTATAAAGATTAAACATATAGCTTCTAAAGCTAGTAAAATAGCTATTGATTTTTTTATTTTTTTTGATATATATATCAGATGGTGAGATAATTTTTATAAATTCCCGAAAGGAGGGAAATTGATATGGATTGTCCTTTTGACGATTTAATGCTGTTTATCACAGGTCCAACATGGTTGAGACCCGAAGTGAGAGCAGCAGGTGCGTGGCCGGAGTTCGGACATCGCGACAGCGAGAACGCCAATCGTTTTTTCGACATCTTCAGGAACCTTGGCATCATCGCCGACCTGCCTGATGGCTACCAGACGATCATTCTCCCCGGCTCTGGCAGTACCGGAATGGAAGCCGCTATCCGGTCGATGGTCTCGGACGACGAGACCATCATGCACGTGACGATCGGCGCGTTCGGCGACCTCTGGTACAAAATCTCCCA
>CALFEN010000136.1 GCA_937950065.1 uncultured bacterium
GACCACCGAGATCTACACTCTTTCCCTACACGACGCTCTTCCGATCTTTCAACAGTTTCCTCTTTCCCTCAATATTTTCCTAAGCTTGTGTAATTTGTTATTGGATAAAATACTCAAATTTTTTTTATAGTTTTATCAAATTTTGGCAGTAGTAAAGCTGCACCTCAACCATAACTTAATCCCAGGAAAATAAAATCCTTGTAAGAAATTTTAAAATTTTCTCAAGTATAGACATTTGTAGCAATTCAATCGCTAAAAAATTTTTTTGTATCCAAAAATGTTCTTATAGAATTCATCGGAGTAAATTTCCCTTCACTGCGGCAAAATCCATAATAATCTGGAACGATCACGTCGTATCATGCATCTGTCAATATATATGCATTCCTAAGATTGTCTACATCTACCAGATTGGGAGCTCAAATTCATACTATTATGAGCTTGTGTAGAGGATTTTTGGCTCTATAAAACGCTCAAATTAGTTTTCAAAATTTTAATAATTCCATTATATTTGATATTAAGTTACTAAATTTCAACTTTTGCAAATAAGTTGGTTTGGTTTATTCTGTTTTTCCCAGAATCATATAGAGAATTTAGAGGAGATACGGCTTCTGTATTTATAAATATAATTCAATTCATGATTTTTATAAGTTGTTGGTTTTCTTGAAGGTAGTTTCTTATAAGATAATAGGCTCCATTTAGTCCAAAAGAATTTATAATTATATTTAGGCTATTGCTAAATTTATCGGGATCAATCTCATATTCTTCCAATATGTTTCTTATATCTTGTATACTATATTGATTATCTAGATTTGCAAACTGTTCTAAATTTAATCATATTTCTGAGAATGTTTGTAGAGAAAAATTATTCCCTCACAATACATAAGAAATTCTGTCTGAATATAGTTTTTTTATTCATTCCAGATCGTCAGCTAAACGATTTGTATTATAATTATCTTTGATCAGAATTCATTGATCTGCAAGTAAAAATCTTATATCCAAATCTCCTATATTTTGGCATAAAAATTCTGTAATTTCCATGCTTGCTTTAAATTTTTTCTGATACCTTATTCATATTTGATCGAATTTTTCGTAGTCTCCTCTTATTCCTCATTTCCCATCATAAAAAGGACACAGAGTTATATAAACCGGTATTTGTTCTCATATAGAAGCTCTAGAAAGAATTTGTTTGAGACTATTTTTGCTTGATAATCAAAAATTTCGCAGCAATTCGTTTTGTCTTGCATTTACTATAAAATCTTTTTGTCTTGCTCTCAAAGCCCTGACTTTATCTATTAAACTTATTTCTTTGTTGCTTTTTTTCATTGTAGTATAATTATTTTATAAAAAAGCTACTACTTTGTTTAAAAGTAGTAGCTAAAATAAATTTTTGGTTATTATAAATATTTAGTAAAATGCTACTACTTTAAGGAGGGAGGTTGTGATGCCATATATTTTGTGATATTTGTAATTTCATTTGGTCAGTTTTGCGAATAAAAAAAAGCTGCTATTCATTATGCTCAATGAATAACAGCTCTTTATTTTATATAGTTATTTTCGATTAATTGATATCAAAATGACTAAAGAGTGTTATCCATTCTTTAGTATGATGCCAAGAATTAATTGAAAATAATTTATTCTTTCTCATTCTTAAATATATAATTTAAATATATATTATATAATAATTATTTTTTAAATTTCAAGAGTATTTTTAAAAATTTAAAAAATATCTTGAAGTTTTATAAAAAATGATTATACAGTCATTATATATCTTTAACAAAAAAAAATGATAAAATTAGAAAATATAATATCTAGAAGAAGAAGTCAAATAACAAAATTTGATGATATTTTCTAGAATAAAAAATACTGCTAAAAAATAAGCTCTCTGGAAAATATTCAGGGGGCTTTTTTTATATCATAAATAATTTTTAAAAAATGATAAAATTAGGAAATATAGTATCTAGAAGAAGAAGTCAAATAACAAAATTTGATGATATTTTCTAGAACAAAAAATACTGCTAAAAATAAGCTCTCTGGAAAATATTCAGAGGGCTTTTTTATATAATAATTAAATACAAATGAAGGATTTAGTAATATTATTTCATAAATTAAAAATAATAAGACGAATATATTAAGTTTATAAAAATTTATATTTTAAAAAATAATAACAATGGAAAAAATAAATTGAATCGATAAAATATCCGCATTGTGTGCGGCGCCCTTGTCTTATGTAAAAAACGATATTTTGAATATTTTTAGTATTGATCTCGATAGTCAGGCAGAAGTAATAGTAGATAATTTGTTCTCTAATAAGTATGGCATGACCTTGCAGGAATTTATAAAATATTCGTGTAATGAATTTAAAAATTTTGCACAAAATGTTTACTGACCTATTCTTGTATCTTATGTAGATCGAATATTAAAAAATTATAGTAAAAAATGAGGAAGTATAGTTTTTTTGGCTCGTGACGGCATATATTTATATGAAATCGCAAAAAAATTGGCAGAACAAAAATATCCTTATTTACTTAACAAACTTAAACTTTGCTACTTTACTCGTAGTATAGCATGACAAAAAGATGAGATAGCTTGATTTGAAAAAAAAGATGTGGATTTATCTTTATTGAAAGACTATCTGAATCAATGTGATGTATTAAATTCTCAATCCTTGTTGGTAGATATAGGGATGTATGGTTCATTGTATAAGTTTGCACAGGAACAGTGATTTTGGACAGGAGTAAATTCTCCGTGACTCGTATTTTTATTCTCAAAGAATCCGAATATAGAAGGATATTTAAATCAGTTTAGTCATGTCAAAAATTCATATAAATTATTTAATATTATAGCAGATGGCATTGAATGATTAAATCCTCAAACTCATTATTCTCCTCAAAAACTTATAAAAACATCTTTTGGAATTTTTCCGGAAATAAAATTCTTTTGAAATCTATACATAGAATATTGGCATAGGTCTTGTTCGTATTGATATAAGAAAGCTGTATCTCAATATTTAAATGGTGAAAAGAATGATATAGATATTATTTTACATCAAATATCTTTACTTCATGAAGATGCAAAACATTGAAAATTTAATTGAGTTTTGGCAGATTGTACACCAGAATGGTCTCAAAAAAATCAATTTCTATCCAATTGAGGTATAGGTAAAGTAAAATCTTTTTAAAAATTAAATTATTAAAAAATGCCTAAAAAAATTATTGTTTGAATGGTACATCTTGGAGTCTTTCCTGACACCATAGATCAAGAAAAAATATCAGATATAATAACTCATGCGGTATTTGATATAGACAATTTGCAAAAGGGATGAGTTGATGCTATTATAATAGAAAATGATTTTGAAGGGATATATAGTCCTTATCCAGAATTTTTGACTAATACTCAAAAGAGAATTTTTGGTATAATTATGGATAAAATACATAAATTCATAAAGATTCCATTTGGTTTCTGTGTCCTTTTAAATGACTACAAGACAGCTTTGCATTTTGCTAAAATATATTGAGCCTGATTTATTCGTCTTGATACTTTTGTGGATAAAGTTCAGAGGATCAAAGATTGAATAATTATAGATCCAAATCCACAAAATATAATAAATTATAAAAAATCAATTGGGGCAGATGATATAGAAATTTGGGCAGATATCCAAGTTAAACATACAAAGATGCTTGATTCACACAAGACGTTAACTCAATCAGCTTTACAAGCAATCGAGTCTTGATGCTCCAAGATAATAATCACTTGAGATTGGACATGAAAAGCTCCTTTACTCAATTTAGTAAGAGATTTAAAGGGATCTGTTGCAAATTTTCCTATAATTCTAGGGAGTGGTATGACAGCACAAAATATAAAGGAATATTTGGAGTTTGCAGATGGAGTGATAGTTGGATCTTATTTTTATGAAAACTCTGTTATAAATGTTGAAAAAGTAAAATTATTTATGACAGAAGTAAATTAATAAAAAATGTTATTTTAAAAAACTGAAGGATAAGTCCTTCAGCTTCTTTTACTATTTTTTTTTGTTTTATTATTTTCA
>CALFEN010000137.1 GCA_937950065.1 uncultured bacterium
TTTTTTACTTTGTCAATTTTTTTATTATGAAGTTTACACTATTTTTACATACGACTTATAACAAATCAAAGTATTTTAATCAAATATATACTACCACCATCAACAAAATTATCAGTCAAATTACCATAATGAAAGAATATGGATGATCCTGCAATGGCAAAGATATATTCATCCCATACATCGAACTTATCATACTACCAAGTCATAGAAATACTGTAAATATAGTCAAAACTTTAATAGTCATATTTGTACGTATATTTAGTAATCAATTATAAGTGTCCATCAAAGAATTTACATTTCACGTACTTATAGAGATACTGCTCTGGATTTTATCAAGCTTGGTGATAAGATCTTCAAAATACACATCCAATTCTCATTCAAAAATTTGTTTTGTAGCATTTTGCAATTCTTCGAGAAGCTCCTCGTGAGGAGTAATATTGTGTCTCAAGAAAGCTATATTCCTCTTTTTCTGGACTACTTGAGTCAAAGTTGTTTTGTTTAATTCTCACTCATAAATAGATTCTTCGATAGATATCAAGTCATTATTAAATTTATTCATATGTTTGATAACCTTATCAAACATTATGTCCCAAAATCTATACAATAAATAATATGGAGAAATTTTATATTTTTCGTCATTAGCTATCTTAATATTTTCCAGATCATCCTGCAATTTCTGTACTTTTCTTGACTGGGTTGCAGAAATCATTATCAAAAAATTTTTTCAAAGTATTATTTTAAATTCATTAGCATAATACGTTTTGGATACAGTATTATATTTTGGGAAATGACAAACAATAAAAAGTAGATCATCATAAATATCTATTTTATCCTGTATATTTTTTTCTAACAAATCAGAAACTATAATTTCATGTAAGTCATAAGTCTCGGAAATTCTTTCTATTTCATCTTTAGACGGATTTGATATATAATGCCAGTTCGTACTTTTTATTTTTATTGAATCTTTCATCTATTTCAAATTTAACAAATAAAAGTAAAGAATTACTCTAAAATTAATATATATAAACTTTTGAAAAAATCAAGGTGTAAAAAATATTATTATGTAAAAAAACTTGAAAAAAACATTAAAACTAATAAAATACCTAAAATTAATATAGTAATTAAGCTTTATTCCAAAAAATTTATATAATAAAAAATAAAAAATGCTTGTAATGAACTTCCCTTGGTGGCTATTAATCTTATATTTTTTAATAAAAGCATTGCTTCTAATTATCCCTCTTATGATAATAATGACAAAAAAACGGGATTATTTTTTGATATATTATCTTATTATATTCATTATACTATTCTTATTTAACTTGCTAGGAAATTCCTTTTTATTAATTTTTTTAACTATAGTTTGGCTTATTTTTGCTATAGTCAAAATATGGAATATTGGTAAAGAAAAAGAAAGCTATACAAAAAATACCAAATATATAATCTTAATATTGGGGTTATTCCAAATCTTTATGGCGCGATTATTTTGACAAGATTATTTTAGATGAAATATGTGAGTATATTTTTATGTCATTTTTATTCCTTGGATATATTTTATAATGGAAATTATCAGAGATGTTGATTAAATTATATTCAACATACCCAAAAAATTCTTAATTTAAAAAATACAAAAATAATTTCTACTGCAGGTAAAAATTAATCTTTTTAGAACAAAATTCTATGTTATAATTTTTTATCTTGATTTTTTTTAATAATTTATTATATTATGTCAAGAATAATATTTACTAAAACATTTGTTTTTTTGCTTGATTTTTCAAATAAAATCAGTATTCTTTTATTTATTTAAGTATAAAAAATGACAAAAGCAGAAACTCCAAAAAATATTACCAAACCAAACGCGGAAAGTTTACAAATACGTTTGAGAAAAAAATTAAGTGATGATACAATTGATATATTATCATCTTGAGAACTTAGGGAAAAAGAATGACAAACTGCATACTATATAAATAAAGATGCCTTATTTGAATATATAACAAAAAAACTTCCTGATTCTTGCTTTAAAGAACGTTTGGATCTTTTAATAAGTATATTGGAAGAGTTACGAAAACAAGAGAATGAAGATTTATCAAAAATCCCAGAAGAAGATAGAAAAAACAAATCAGATTTGTATTACCTCTATTCAGATAATGAGATATTTAACTCAATGGATGTGCATATAAATGCAGATATTATTATGTCTATGATAGACAACTCAAGAGATAAGGGAAATAAATTATTTAGAGAAATATTAAATTTTAATGATATACGAAGTATTGAATCACTAATAAAGTTTTTAGAACCATTTAGAATACTTATGACAGATGAAGAATATAATACTTTAGTGGCAAAATTTTAATCAATTTTAGATGATGCAGATAAAAAAAATAGACACTACAAAAATACAAAGTGAACAAAAAGTTTTTAGACCTATGGAATTTGAAGATTTTGTAGGTCAGGAGGATATAAAAAAAGTTCTAAAAGCCGCGATAAAATCAGCTCAAAAAAGAGAAAGTTTTTTGGGACATATTTTGTTTTCCGGGGAAAGTGGATACGGAAAAACAACACTTGCACAAATCATAGCAAGACAACTTGGAGTAAATATAAAAATAATAACAGGCTATGCTATATCAAAGCCTGCAGAAATGATTTCAATATTAAATTCGTTACAGGAAGGAGATGTACTCTTTATAGACGAAACCCACAGACTCAGACCAAATATTGAAGAGATCCTTTATGTAGCAATGGAAGATTTTATGATAGATATGGTACTGCCTGAATGATGAAATGTAAGAATTCCATTAAATAAATTTACTCTAATATGAGCAACTACAAGACTTGAATCTCTTTCGATTCCACTCAAAAACAGATTTGTATACAAATTTCATTTTATAGATTATGAAGAAAATGAAAAAAAACAAATAATACAGAGATATCTAGACTTTTATAATATAAACTCTGAAAGCAGCTTAATCAATGAAATCTGTACAAACATTGTATCTGTGCCTAGAGAGATAAATAATTTTTGTTTTAAGCTTAGAGATTATCTTGTATCAAAATGAGCAAAACAAAATAATCTTTTACTAGACAAAGAAATACGACTTGAATTCAAAGAATGGGCAAAACTAATTGACGGCTGACTGAATCATGTTCATCAGAAATATATTGAAATTCTACAGGAATTCGAATGAGGCCCTGTTTGATTAAAAACTATAGCACTCAAATTATGACTAAATGAAAGAGCTGTGGAAGAAGATATTGAACCTTTACTTTTGAAACTTGGGAAAATCGAAAAATCTTCCAGATGAAGATCTCTAAAAAAATAATTTATTTATTTTACGCTTGATTATTCCAAAAACCAAATTATGTCATTTTGAATTTGGGTGTAATCAATCATCATCTAACAATTCATTATAATTTCAATATTTCACAAATTCATCAAAAATTTCCACAAAACTTATATCACATTTTTTGCATTGATCCAAAATTAAATTATTGTATTCTTTTATAAAGACATTTTTGTAACTTATCTGTGCATCAAACCATGGCACTGGATCTAATCTAGATTCATCTACAGGATTAAATCCTATACAAAGAATATTATTTGTATGTTTTTTTGCCTTTTGAAACAATAAATTTATATTATCTAAAAAAATTTTTTGATCAGTAAAAACTTTTTGATTCTTTATATCAAACATGGTATCATTCATTCCTATCGCAAAAATAACTATAATTTTTGAATCCTTTGTAGACTTTCATATAATTTCGTTACCAAATCTATCTAATAACTGAATCGTATCATCACCAGCAACTCATAGATTATAAACTGTAACAAATTTGATTTTGTGTGATAGCCATATCTTATCAAAATATAATTTTAATCTATTAACCCGTCATCAATATCTGGTATCCCACGCTCCCCGTGTTATACTATCTCCAAAAACTAATATTTTGTATTCCATATCAAAAATATGTATATAAAAAAACAGGCTAAAGCCTGTATTATTTCTGGTAAAAAATTTTATAACTGATCCATAAGATTACTTAATTTTTCATCTTTTTCTTTTTTCTCTATTTTTATCATAGCTTCTTTTTCCAAATTATCCATCACTATCTGCCATCTATTTGATCTATATTCTCTTTGAGATACAATGGCTTCTTTTTCTTTTTCATCTTCAGCCATCAATATTTGCAAATTCATTTGTTCTTCTATATATATTTCATAAAGCCTGAGGATTTGAAATCCCCAAAGTTCAGATATTTTCTTTACGACTACTTGATCTCAACTCTGTACAGAAATCACAAAATCTGGTAATTCTCACTCATTATTATCAAAAGTTCATTCACTACTCAATGAAGAAGCAACAAGCTTCATCAATAACTCCCAGTCAAAGTCTTTCTTTAATTCTTCAGGGACTTTATAAGGGATTGAAGCAAAAGTATTTACATATTCTTTATATCGTATTTGAGTAGGGATATCGGATTCTATTGGTCCAAAAAATTTTTCATACTTTTCAACTATTTCTTTCTTTTCAGGATTCTCTTTTAATTCTTCTACAAAAGATAAAAAATCAAACAACATTTGTGTATAAATTATTAATTAATTAAAAATTATTTTTCAGTAGCCTTTCTAACTTTTTTTTCTACATTTTTTTCTATTTCTTTAATTTTTGAAATCATTTCATCAATTTTTTCTTGGATTTCATACTTTCCCATCATATCGTCAATACTATCTTCAGCCTTTTCCTTGAGCTCCATAACTTTTT
>CALFEN010000138.1 GCA_937950065.1 uncultured bacterium
ATTTTGTGCCGTGGAACACGGGCGAAACCTTGGAATAAAATTCCAAATCCTTGTCTGTGATAGCAAACTCCTGTCCGCAGTTCGGACATTTCTTTCGTTCAACTATATTTTCCCCAGTTTGGGCAGCGATGAATTCGTAGACTTGTCTTTCCATTTTTTTAAAATATTTCATAAATAAATTTTTTTTAATTATAAAAAAATGTCCCGTCAAATCAATTGATTTTTAGTTAGATTTTTAAAGAAATATTCTTGAATATAAAAACAACAATTCTTTTATCAAAAAAAAATTTTAGAAATCCGAATATTGATCAGAAATTTCAATTTTTTTACATAAATTTTTATAGAATGCTATCATAGAATACAAAAGTTGATTTAACTTTTCCAAAGTAATATTTTCCGGGCAAAAAAAGTTTCAACCTTTATCTCTCCATTCTTTTTCCCCAGGAATAATTATATCTGTATAAAAAAACTTCATTATTTTATTTATAAATTCTTCTCTTTTTTCGTTTGATGTAACTTCGGGATGTTTATTATGTGATATACTCTCTATTTTTTCTAATCAAATTATGTTTTTTACTAATAGTATTTTTTTTCAGTTATTTAACGCTGTTCAGCCTAAAGAAGTTTTTGTGTTATCCTCTTGTATTTCTATAATTTCTCCAAAAAGTTTCATCTCTTCTTCATCTAATCATATTTCTTTTGCTTCTTCTACAGATATCACAGCAAAGATTCTGTCTGTTAAAAAATTCATATTATTTCCCAGAATACTTTTTATCAGGTCAAGCCTTTTTTGAGCATTATCTCTTATAGATGGAGTGACACATTCTATTCATTTTTCTCAAGGTCTACCCGGCATATCTACATATTTCACATTTTTAAATAATCTTTCTACCATACTTTTTAAAGTATCGTTTCATATTTTCTTTGTAATTATTCATTCTGGTGTTTCTCTAATAGTTATGCTTTTTATTTCTTCTAGGGTCAATCATAATGCAAATAATACCTCTTTTTTTATTATTCTGTATCATATAGTATGAAAGCTATCAAGAGCTGCAGTATATACTTTTCCTATCATATTCAATGCTTCTGTTATTTTTTGTTTCATAGATATCATATCATCCAAAGAAGCGGAATACAAATTAAATTCTGGTCAGCGTAGAGATAATATATTATTTAAATAAAATGCAATATTTTCTCATTTTTTATTGTGCAGACATTGAGTTTTAGCACATAAATCAGTTAGAGTCTTATCATCTAATAATTTCTTTACTTCTTTCATGTTATTTTTTATAATATGAATATACTTATCATTAATAAGTAATTATTTTTATAAAAAAGTCAAGTCTATTTTCTATATATTCTTTTTATTATAACATTCTTCACAGTAAACTTTAAATTCGTTGTTTTGCGGGTAAACACTGATCACTTGCTTACTACAGTTGTCACAATTTCTTAAATACAAATTTCTCGGAGCTCTCTTATTTAGTCTTTCTAGATGTCTTATGTCAGGATGCTTACGTGGAAGTGGAAATTTATATTTACGGTAAAACTCCAGTTCTGGCTTTACTATCCTAAACGGTTTACCAGACACTTCACAAATAATAGCTTTATCTAAAATATCATCTTTCACGTCTTTTATATCTTTCGGCAAATCTTGTCATTTTATTAATTCTATTCATTCCGGTACATTTATTGGATATTCTTTATCTTGCCATTTAAATCATTTAGCAATAGCTTGTTCTCTGGATAATGGGAAATATTCATTTGCAACTGTTTCATTATATCCAAACGGTGAAATACTTGCAGGGAAAAATTCTCATCGCTCTCAAGTAGATTTCATATGTTCTATAATTTTGGGAACTAATTCTTCATATTCTTCTTTGGTATATTGTTTATTTAGTATACAGTATTTGCTGTTATTATGAACTCATACACAGCCAAATAGATTCTTCCCATCCATGCAATGATCACAATAATAAGAATTATCACACCATGTAATTACTCCAAATGCTGTATTATTACAAGTCATGGTTCAGTTTAATTCCAAGCACAAACTGGAAGGTCAAGCCGCAGATTCATAATCATAACTATCTGATACTTTAGTACAATTTGTAACATACTTACTATCTACACATTCAAAAGAATCAAAACATAGTACGCAGCCTTTAGAATTCAAAAGATTATTGCCATAAGACTCTGAAGTACTTTTATTCGAGATGTTTTTAAAATAATTTTTCTTCTGCAGGGATAAAAATTCCTCATCGTTTTTTGTAAAATTTTGTATATATTTATTTTTATTTTGTTCATATTCCTCTTTAGTATACTGTTTGTTTAATATACAATTTTTATTATTATTTAAATTTATACATCAGATACAGTCTGCACATCATTTACAGTCTTTTAAAAAATAAGAGTTTACGCAATTTTCACAATTTTGAGAGAAAAAAAGATTATAAGAATTTGCACAATCAATGCATTGATAGCAGTTTTCCACAGTATTCGATACATTTGAGTCCAAAACTTTTTTTGCATTTCACACATTATATACATAAAGAGTGTCTTCATTTCCTGTGCTATCAAAATTCAAATAACAATTTTTTAAATAACTTGCATAGTTATTATAATCTGAATTTTCTGTAGTTACCAATAACATAGACATTCTAGGAACTGCAGATACAAGCTCTGCAAACTGCTCAAAAAAAGTACGTGTAAAATCAAAGTCTCTGCCATAATCCATTGCGTTCCATTTATCAGTCCGCCATTCTTTTTGTTCATAAATTTTATATTTCGTATCAGGATGATAGCATGTTAGCATTGTTTTTCAAGTCAAATCACATTTACGTTTATATAGTTTTCTCTCATTTCTTCGTGCGAGCCTTCTTTGTTGTCTGCAATCCGGACACAACGTTGGTGCAGGGATTTCGTATCTTGTGCCATTGAATATAGGCGAAATCTTGGAATAAAATTCCAAATCCTTGTCTGTGATTGCAAACTCCTGTCCGCAGTTCGGACACTCTTTTCGTTCAACTATATTTTCCCCTGTCTGGGCAGCAATAAATTCGTAAACCTGTCTTTCCATTATTTTTATTTCTAAAATAAATTCTTTATCTTACTTTTATCTGTGCCAGATAATACAAGTGCCGTTGCCACTGACACATTGTATCTTTAACTTTGCGTCTTTTAGCTTTTACAAAATTATTTAGTAGATCTGTTTATTGTAGCAGTTTTCACAATATACTTTGAATTCATTGTTTTGTGGATAAACAGAGATTACCTGCTTTCCGCAGTTATCGCATGTTCTCAGATAAAGCTGTCTCGGAGCTCTCTTCCTCATTCTTTCAAGGTGTCTGACGTCAGGATGCTTACATGGTAAAGGTAAATTATGTTTGCGATAAAACTCAAGTTCCGGTTTGACTATTCTAAATGGTTTGGAGTTTATTTCGCAGACTACAGCTTTTTTTAGAATTTCATCACTTACATCATTTATATCTTTAGGTAAATCCTGTCACTTTATTAACTCTATTCAGTCCGGCACATTTATCGGATATTCTTTATCCTGTCGCTTATATCATTTAGCAATAGCTTGTTCTCTGGATAATGGGAAATATTCATTTGCTACAGTCTCATTATAGCCAAAAGGACTAATTCAAGCAGGGAAAAATTCTCATCGTTCTCAAGTAGATTTCATATGTTCAATGATTTTTGGAACTAATGTCTCATATTCTTCTTTTGTATACTGTTTATTTAAAATACAATATTGCTTATCACGCAGTCAGACACAGCTAAAAAGACTTGAGGAATAAAAACAATTTCTAGAATAATATATATTATTCCCAAATCGGCAACTTATATTGCATATAGAATCATTGACTCAAGGCACACTAAGTCATTCATATATCCTATAATTTGTTCTATCCAAAGTTCAAGTTATTGTGCAATCATATCCATCAGATACCTGTCATACACTATACAAAAACTTACTATCTGTAATATTAAAAGAATCAAAACAAATTGTACAATTTTTACTATTCTCAAGTTGATCTCAAATAAGATTTTCCCCTCATATAGTAGTAATATTCCTTTTAGGAATTGTTTTTAATAATTCTTTATATTTCAATTTCATATCCTCTATTTTAGAGTTGTCATTCTTTAATTGTTCAAAGATAGTTTCGTACTCTTCTTTGCTATATTGTTTATTTAAGATACTGTAGCTTTTATTCTCAATTTCTGCACAAAAAAGACAATCTTTACATCCATTACAATCAGTGCAATAAAAACAGTCTCTACAATCAGTAAGATTCAATCAATAAAAACATCAAAAACATTTATTTGATTTTATTACATCAAAACATTTTTCACTGGCTAATACCCACAACGAATCCAGAGTATCTTTACATCAGAATACTGAATCTCAATAACAGCAATCTTGATTTGTGTTTGATGTAAATAAATAATAACAGTTCTTACTTTGGAAACAATCATTTGTAAATTGAGAATTTTCATTATTATCTTGTATCAAAGCCATATCCGGAATATCTTTTAATATTTCATTAAATTGCTCAAAAAATGGACGAGTAAAATCAAAGTCTCTACCATAATCCATTGCATTCCATTTATCACTCCATCGTTCACTTTGTTCATAGTTTTTATAGCCTCCATCCGGTGAGTACATTGAAATTATATTTTTCCCGGTTAAATCACACTTACGTTTATATAGTTTTCTTTCATTTCTCCAAGCGAGTCTTCTCTGCTGTCTGC
>CALFEN010000139.1 GCA_937950065.1 uncultured bacterium
CCCGAAATTTTATAAACGAACACAATGGATATTTTTGGAACTTTACAATCATTATTTTGATGAAAAACTAAATAAAGCTGTGCATATTTCACAGCTATCTATACCAGCATGACTTACTGATGAAGAAAAAACTAAATATATAGACGATCACAGACTTGCATATATAGATTACAAACCTATCAACCGATGTCCCAAATGCATGACCTGACTTGCAAATGAAGATTTGGAAAATGGAAGATGTGAAAGATGTGATTCTGAAGTTATCCAAAAACCTATGAGGCAATGGGTACTTAGGATTACCAAATATGCAGAAAGACTTTTGGAAGGGATAGAAGATTTGCCTGAATGGGAAGATTCTATCAAGGAAATGCAAAGAAACTGGATAGGTAAATCTGTGTGAACAGAATTTCAGATGAAGATAGACGGCACTGACTACGAATTTGGAGTATTTACTACCAGAGTAGATACAGTGTTTGGGATGTCATTCGTAGCTATGGCTCCAGAGCACGCACTAGTAAAATCTATCACAACTGCTGAACAAAAAAAAGCTGTAGAGGATTATGTAGCTCAGGCTGCCAAAAAAACAGCTTTGCAGAGGACAGAGCTTGAAAAAGATAAAACTGGTGTGTTTAGCGGATCATACGCTATCAATCCTTTTAACAACAAAAAAGTGCCGATATTTATAGCTGACTATGTATTGGCAGATTACTGAACAGGTGTAGTGATGGCAGTGCCGGCACATGACGAGAGAGATTATGATTTCGCCCAAAAATATGATTTGCCTATCGTACCAAGTATTATGAAAAAAACAGATAAGTCATACAGTGTTTTGGCGGGTGGTAAAAATATTTCAGACGAAGAATTACACGCTATTAATATTGAAATAGTATCTACTGATAAAGATGGTTTCAAGAATCTTTTGATACCTTACGAAAATTTGGAAAAATTCAACCAGATCTTGAGAGAAAAAATGCAAAATTGATATTGGAATGAATATTCTACCAAAACATGATTTCATTTCACTTTCAAATTTAAAGATGGTAGTATCAAAGAATTTGATTTAAACTCATCAAATCAAGATGAAATAGCTCAACTTGCCAAGGATTTTTCTAATGATAATAGTTTAAAAATGCCTTATATTTGGCTATCTCAAAATGAATTTTATAAAGATTTACTTATACATACAGAATATTGAATTCTTATAGATTCTGGGGAATTTACTTGACTAGAAACCAAAGATGCCAAAGAAAAAATGAATCAATGGCTTGAAA
>CALFEN010000140.1 GCA_937950065.1 uncultured bacterium
AAATTCTTTTGTCATCAGTTCCTATTCCATGAAACGAGATGGCAGTAGTCAGCATGATGAACAACCTTATCAAAAAATGAGCTGATATCGTAACCAATAAAGACCTTGATATTCACGTATCATGACATGCTTATCAGGATGATCTCAAACTTATGCTTAATTTGGTAAATCCAAAATACTTCGTGCCTGTGCATGGAGATTTATATATGAGACATGCCCACAAAAAAGTCGCTATGGAACTTGGTATCAAGAATGATAACGTATTCCTAGTAGATGACTGACAAATAATAGAGGTTTATGAAGACAAAGTAAAACTTTCTTCAAAAAGACTCAAACTTGATACAGTTATGATAGACTGACTTTGAATCTGAAATATGTCTTGAGAATATGTGATGAAAGCCAGAGAGATAATGTCTCAGGATTGAATGGTCGCATTGATACTAAAGATAGATTCCAAGAGCAAACAGCTTGTATGAAATATACAGATAGAATCCAGATGATTTGTGTACTCTACAGAAGTAAGGAAAATCCATACTTCTATAGTTGATTTTACCAAAAAAAGATACTCAGAAGCTATCAAAAAAACTTGAAATATCAAAGAGATTTTGAAAAATCTTAAAGATGAGCTATGAGACCATCTTACCAAAACTGTATGAAGGGTACCGATGATAATCCCAATGTTTGTGTATATAAACAAGGATCCATCTGAACTTTTAAAAGAGGAAACTCCAGATGATGAAGCTCAACAGGTCAATATCCAATCCGAAGAGGAAATCTTCTAATAATAGCTGATTTTTTAAAAAATTTATTTTACTGGTCATAATAATAGCATTATTATGATACAGTTTTTTTTATGTCAGACTCAACTCAAATCTGTATGTAAACAAACAGATAGTAGTCAAAAAGTGAGATGATATAAACAAAATTTATGAATATTTTTCAGGCTGAGATGTATTTTTTCTCAAGCTGTATCTGAGGATGAACAATATAGACAAGATAAATATAATTCCTTGAATCTATGAATTTACCTGAAGTTATACTAAAGCTCAGTTTTTGGATAAGCTTCAGGCTTGACCTGAAAACAAGAGTTTTAGGCTGACTATACTAGAATGAAATAATATCTATGATGTGGACCAAAAAATAAGCAATATTGAGCTTATAACAAAATGAGATTATATTGCTTTGGCTACCAATAAAGAAATTATAGATAAATATAGGAAAAAGTATGAGTTTTTGGAATATTTGCCTGATGACGTGAATAATCTGGAATGATTTCTTTATCCTGATACCTATGTTTT
>CALFEN010000141.1 GCA_937950065.1 uncultured bacterium
TGCTGGTGCTGTTGGAGCTGCTGGGGCTGGTTCCGGGGTTGCTGGTGCTGTTGGAACTGCTGGGGCTGGTTCCGGGGTTGCTGGCGCTGTCGGTGCAGTTGGGGCATTTACTCTATTTTCCAAAGCAATAAGTTTATCAAAAATTTGTTTATCTATATATTTTCATGTTTCATTTATCTTTTTTCATTCTTTTTTCTGCCAAAATCTAAGAATTGCTGTAGTTTTTTTCCCGAATACAGGAACAATATTATCTACCTCTTCCGCCTCTATTCATCAAAAAAGCACTCAATAAGATTGGATTATCAAAGCATTTTTAGCGGAATTACTACCAAAAGGACGCTTGGATATATTAGACATTTGCTTATCAAATTCCTTTTCCAATTGTTCTTTTTTTATAGGATTGTCTGCAAGAAACTTTGTCATCTGATCTCTTTTTTCTTTAACAGCCATAAGTTTGGATAAATCCAATACGTCTTCATAATTCAAATCATTTTTTGTGAGTATGTTATCTCGTTCTTGATTGCTTGGAGTTATTACGTCTCTTGACTGTCTCCTTGAATTCACACTTCTATTATGTTCTGGTGAATTTTGTCTTTTTCAGTGACTCATTTTTATTTTTTATTTATAAAATTAATATTATTATAAATATTTTTCGCAAAAAGACAAATTTTGGTATATTTTTTATAAAATCTGTAAAACTTTCCTTGAAAATACAATATAAATTGTTATAAATCTCTTGAATTCAAAAAAATTTAATAGTTTTATTTTTCTCTCAAATATGATGCAAGATTTAGTTTCTATCATAATCACAACCAAAAACGAAGAAAAGAATATTGGAAATTGTCTACAATCTATAAAATTACAGACTTACGAAAATATAGAAATAATCGTGGTAGACAATAATTCAACTGATAAAACAAAAGAAATTTCAAAAAAATACACTGACAAAGTTTTGGATAAATGACCGGAAAGGTCTGCACAAAGGAATTACGGGATTATTGATATAGCCAAATGAAAATATACAATGTTTGTAGATGCGGATATGATTTTGACTCCAAGACTTGTCCAAGACTGTGTCCATTTTATTTCAAAAAATAATTTTGTAGCTCTATGGATAAGTGAGATAGTGCTTTGACAAAATTTTTGGAGTAAAGTAAGGAGATTTGAAAGGACTTTTTATGACGGCACTGTCGTAGATGGTGTAAGATTTTTTGACAGGGCAAAGTTTATAGAAATATGATGATTTGATGCTACAATGTCAGGTCCTGAAGATTGGGATCTGGACAAAAAATTTAAGCAAATCTGAAAAATATGACTTCTGCCTCAATGAGAAAAAATAAAAGACTGGGAATTAAATTCTTTTGTAAACGAAAGAGGTGTAAATCCTGCAAGATACGGAAGTGTAATTTACCACAACGAATCAGAGTTTGATTTGAAAAAATATTTAACCAAAAAAGGATATTATGCTACAAGCTTTGACACATACATATCTAAATGGTGAAAAGATGATGAAGATATAAAAAAACAACTTGGAATGCCTTACAGATTTTTTGGAGTGTTTTTGGAAAAAGGGAAATGGAAAAAACTTTTGTCAAGTCCTACTCTAACGTTTGGTATGTATTTCTTGAGATTTATGGTTTGACTTAAATTCCTGTTTAGATCAAAGAAATAGCTTTAAAAAAATTTAAATTTAAACTAGATAAAAAATAAGAAATAAATTTAATTATATAAAAACTAACTATGTATGAACTAAAATTTAGTATATTGATACCTACTTACAATGGAGGTGAAGTGCTGGGAGAAACTATTAGAAGCATTTTGGCACAGGAATTTGATAATTACGAAATCATCATAAATGACGACGTATCCAAAGACAATACAGAGGAAGTAGTAAAATCCTTTAACGATCCAAGGATAAAGTTCTTTAGAAATGCCAAAAACCTAAGTTATGCTGTGAACATAGAAGAAGGCAGAAAACAATGTTCAGGTGATATTATTTACTTGATGGGGCAGGACGATATAATGAGCGATACTGCACTTATAGATACTTATAACGCTTTTATGTCAGATGAAAATATAGGAGCTGTTACCAGACCTTATTTTTGGTTTGATACAGATATAAATACTCCTGTCAGAGCAAAAAATCAGTTTAATCCTAACAAGGACGAAGTAATAAAAATAACAGATGACTACGAAAGCGTGGAAAAGGTTTTTAGGACTTTGGATCAGCTATCCTGACTTGCTTACAGAGTAAAATATATGGATATAGGATTTCATCCAGATTGCTTTCCTTCACATATCTATCCTTGGGTAAGTATATTCAAAAATCATCCTATAGTCTATCTCAAAGATTATAATATTGCTGTCAGGATAGCCAGCAGTCAGACAAGATATATATCTTCTATCTATGAAAAATCTCCAATGCTTTCACGGATAGAAATGATAAACAATGTTTTGACAGGCGACCAGTTCAAAGACCTTAGAAAAAAACTTATACAAAATTTTATAGCTACAAACTACGTCTGACTTCCACAACTCAGAAATTATGCAAGATATTATGTATTTATCAGAGAAGTATGGTATTTACTCAAATACCGTCCGCAAAACGTATTTAGTCTAGGATTTTGGTTCTTTTCCGTTGGTTGTGCAGTGATGCCAGCAAATCTGCTTATCAAACTTGTAGACTGGTATAAAAATAAAATATTATCAAAAACCCTTATAAAGATAAAATTTAATTATAAACTTAAATAATAATGAATCAACCTAAAGTAAGTATAGTAATTCCTACGTTTAACAGGAAAAAAGATTTGATAGACGTAATCAACGCTGTCAAAAAATGAAACTATACAAACTATGAATTTATAATAGTAGATGACGCTTCTACTGACTGAACCAAAGAAGAGCTTAATAGACTTTTTCCGGAAATCAAAATCATAGTCAATACAAAGAATATGTGAGCAAGCTACAGCAGGAATATTTGAATGAAAAATATTTCAGAAGATGTAGAATATATTTTGCTGCTGGACAGCGATGTAATCATAGATCCAGACGCTATTAGCTGACTTGTAGATGTTTTGGCATCTAATCCGGAATACGGTGCTGCTACTGGTAAAATATACTTTGACGAAGATCACCAGCTTATTCAACGGGCAGGGACTTCGGTAGGACTCTATACAGGTATGAACTATGGCAGATGAGGCAAAGATGTCTGACAATACGAAAAAATAGAAGAGATACAATGAGCTGGTGCTATTATGATGATAAAAACTGAAATCATAGAAAAAGTATGATTTTACGATGAAGTATATTTTATATATTATGAAGATGCTGACTACTCACTCAGGATATGGAAAGCAGGCTACAAAATAGTTTATGTACCAAATTCTGTGTTTTATCACAGATATCCGATCTTGGATCAAAAATCAAATGACGCAAGATTTTTATCCCATCTTTACCTCAGCAGCAGAAATAAGATAATATTTATGAAAAAACATGCAAAATCTTTTTTGGTATTCTTGCTTTATTTTCCTATCTACCCGGCTTTTTACACTTACAAATGTATCAAATACAGGGATTTTAAGGCATTCAAAAATTTCTGGAGAGGGATTTTTGATGGTTTTGCATATGTATTTACTAAAAAAATACCGCAACGCTAGTGCCAGCGGCACCTGCGTTATTAGCGGCGTTGCCACTCGCATCGCGACTGGGATAAGCGAAAGATCTAAAAGAAATTTAAAATAAAAAATATATTAAAAATGATAATCTCTGTAATCGTGCCGACTATGAATAGGGCTTGAGAAGTAATAAACTGTGTAAACTCTATACTTGAGTCAACTTTTGATGATTTTGAAATAATCGTAGTAGACAATGGTTCCAGCGACGACACAGTCAGTAGATTAAACCAAAGTTTTGGTAATAATTCCAAAGTCCAGATAATCCAAAGTAAAACTAATCTTGGTGCCGGCTGATGAAGAAATCTTGGTGCAAAAAATGCTAACTGAAAATATTTATTGTTTGTAGACAGTGATAATATCATAGATCATGATATGATAAAGTATCTGTGGGAATTCTTTGAAAAAACTGCTGACTGCGGAATGGTATGACCGATTATGTATTTCAAAGACAAACCTGATATGATATGGGTTTATTTTGCTGATATAAATATGTGGTCTTCCCAGGCTATGTATAAATGATGAGGAGAAATAGATCAATGACAATACAAAGAAGTAGAACAAACCTGACATCTACCAAACTGTTTTATGGTGAAAAAAGATGACTTTGAAAAGATATGATGATTTGATGAGAAATATATAGTAATGTTTGAGGAGGCAGATTTAGCGGAGAAACTAAAAAAACTTGATAAAAAGATTTTTACTTATACCAAAGCAAAGACTTATCATGATGTACCAGTGCCAAATTCAGAAGGCATTGACAGGTCTTTTTTTAGAGATGAGAGAAGAGCATTTTTGACTGCCAGAAACAGGGTTTATTTTATGAGAAAAAATGCAGGTATCAAACAAAAATTTGTATTTTTTCTCATATTCAACCCGTTGATAATGTTATATTACCAGTTCCAGCTTTTGAGAAAATGAGAGTTTGGCAAAGCCT
>CALFEN010000142.1 GCA_937950065.1 uncultured bacterium
AGTACAGCGAAACTAGACAATTCAAATCTAAATCTGCAAACGCTCAGGAAGCTCATGAGGCTATCAGACCTAGTTATCTGGATAAGTCTCCAGAAAAAAGTTGACTAGCCTGAGATGAAAAAAATCTCTATTCATTGATTTGGAAAAGGACTATCGCTTCACAGATGAAACCTGCAATATTTGAAGCAACAATCTATAATTTTATCCCTGAGCAGGATGATACTCAAAGCTGGATTTCAAAATGAGAAGTCTTGAAATTTGATTGATTTCTCAAGGTTTATGATGTAACTATGGAAGACGAACAAGACGAAGAAAATCAAAGCTTGCCAAATATCCCTGAAAATACACAGATAAAATCAAAAATGATTTCTGCTTTCCAAAACTTCTCCAAGCCGCCTGCCAGATATACAGAAAGTAGCTTGGTAAAAAAGCTTGAATCTGAATGAATATGAAGACCTTCAACTTACGCTCCTACAATATCTACTATTATAGACAGATGATATGTTGAAATCAAAGAAAAGAAACTCCATCCTACTGAGATAGCTTTTGTTGTAGTTGATTATCTACAAGAACATTTCCAAAATATTATGGATTATAAGTTCACAGCTCAGATGGAGGAGACTTTGGATAAAATATCAAACTGAGAAATCAGTCGGCAAAGTATGCTTCAGGATTTTTATAAGGATTTTGAGAAAGAAATCAAAGATGCTGCAGATGGTGAAAAACAGGAAATCAAGACTTGAGAAAAATGCCCACAGTGCTGATCTGATTTGGTATACAAATTTTCAAAGATGTGAAAATTTATCTGATGTTCCAATTATCCTGATTGTAAATATACTCAGCAAACTGAGGAAGAAAAAAGTATGCTAGATACTCTCAAAGCCAAATATGAATGACAACCTTGTGAAGCATGATGAACTATAGTCGTCAAAATATGAAGATTTGGTCCATTTTTGACAAGTTCAGAATATCCCAAAGTCAAATGGATAAAATGAATACCTGATGAGAATCTGGAAAAACTTGAGCAGCAGCACTGATGATGAGTTTGTGACAAATGTTGAAAATGAACTATGCATGTCAAAAAATCAAGGAAATGATATTTCCTTGCATGTGATAGATATCCTGATTGCAAAAACGCTAAAAATATAAAATAGGGACAAAGTCCCTTTTTTTAATTATCTTCAGAATTACATAATTCAACTATTTTATCCAGTAATTTTTTTCTGGCAATTGGATTGTCTTTAAGATCTTTTAATGTTACTCATAATGCAGATCGGAAGAGCGTCGTGTAGGGAAAGAGTGTAGATCTCGGTGGTC
>CALFEN010000143.1 GCA_937950065.1 uncultured bacterium
TCTAGTCATGAATCAATGGGATTTACTAACTTTTGAATCATTTGATTTCTTATTTCAGGGGATTAAAAAAAATCAAATATATCTACCTCATTATGATATTATAGACAGGGAACGAGAAAATAGATGGTTTTGGACATCTGCTTCCAGATCCAAGAACACCGAAGATGACAATCCTCAAAAAATTCATATGAGAGCAAATTATCTTTCTTTCAAAAAACATATAAAAAAAGTTTTCTGATATAATGAAAATTTACCATTTTGCATATTTACTGTAGCGGTATTGCCTAGAATTTTCTTTGAGAAATATAAGAATATCTCTAAACCCAAACTTTGATTTCTGGAATACAAAATCCCCACATACGCCAAACTATTTGGAATAGAACTTTTCCAAAAAGATTTCGGTGAAAGAGCACAGACTGAGGAAGAAGCTTTATCCATGCCGATAAATGCTTTCCCTTTAGAAATACCTAAAGAATATATTCTCTCTCAACTAAAAAAGTCTGACTGATGGAGACTGTTTCATCCTTATTATAAAATTTTTTAATAATATTCAAAAAAACATTGATTTTTATGCGAATATTTTTATTATATATTATTAGATTTTATTGTTAAATATTTTTGTAATGGCTAATTTGAAAGTATGATGATTTCCGGAATGGTCTCTGGACAAGCAGAAACTAGAAAATGAAGTAAAAAACCTTATTGCAGATAACTTTGAATCATACGGATATATGAATATAGAAACTCCACTGATGGAGAGAAATACCGTGTTGCTTGCCAAATCAGGGAACGAAGCTGCCAAACAGATATTCGGAGCTTATTGACTTGCACAGGGCAAAGATGACCTGAAAGATTATTCTATCAGGTTTGATTTGACAGTGCCATTTGCTAGATATTTTATAGACCATGAAAACGAAATTTCACTACCGTTCAAAAGGTTCCAAATACAGAAAGTTTACAGATGAGAAAGAAGCCAGAAATGAAGATACAAAGAACTTTATCAGTGCGACATTGACGTAATAGACTGAATTTTGGACAACAATTATGAAATAGAAGTAATTACTACTCTATTTCAGACATTAAATAATCTTTTTGCTTATTTAAATATAGATTTAAAACCTGTTGTTCATCTCAATGACAAAAGATTTTACACTCATCTTTTTAGATTATTGGACGTTTCAGAAGAAAAACAAAATAAACTTCTAGG
>CALFEN010000144.1 GCA_937950065.1 uncultured bacterium
ACGAGATAAGCTAGTGACTGGAGTTCAGACGTGTGCTCTTCCGATCTAGATTATCAAAAGTTTCTAAACTTTTGGGAATAGATTTGGATCCTAATATAAATGAAAAAGACACTGTTTCTGTAAATAATCTGTATGTGGTAACAAGAAATTTGGAAACAGCCATTGAAAATAAATATTATATACCTCCTGAATATACAAATAGATTAAAAAAAGCAGCAGATTTATTGTGAGATTTGAATAATTATAAATTTGGGACTTTTTCAAAAGAAAATCTTGATTTTGAAGCAATTTTAGTTAAAATGTCCTTAACACAAGATTCTTTCATTATTAACTAAAAAAATAAAATGGATTTTTGGCTAACATGGATATTTTTATGACTTCTATTTGTTATAATAGAATTATTTTTGGGTACATTTGATTTTTTGGCTCTTTGATTTGCTGCTATATTGACATGACTTTTGTCCTTTAGTTTTAGTATTGCCCGTGATACATGGTATTATTCTGTAATCATATTTGTTGTAGCATGAGCACTAGCCATATATCTTAGCAGGAACTTTTTAGTTTCTCATTTTAAGAAAACTCCTCCAAAAAATCCCATGAGTATGGATTCTATAGTTGGGGAACAATTTATAGTGCAGATGCAGGAGGGGACTAAAGTAATTTATTCGCAGTGACTTTATCGGAGGATGGTAAATGATGAAAATATAAATCCTTGAGATACTGTAGAGGTAACCGCTGTAAAAAATAATAGATTAGAGATAAAAAAAATTATGTAAACTGTTATAATATTTTGAAAAAAATTCCAGGAAATTAACGTTTTGGAATTTTTTTATTTACTCAAAAAGTCTTAAAGATTTTATATTAGATTGCTTTTGTTTTTTTGTAATGACAGTGGTAAGTATATATTATTTAGAATAATTTATACTCTATGTTGCTATTTTTTTACTTTCTAAAAAAATCTCTTAAAAAATTTTAAAAAATCTGTATAATATGTTTTTTAAATAATAAAAATGCTCAAATTATGCTAATTAAAAAATTAGTAACTGAAGTAAAAATGCCTGAAGATTTGTTTCATGAAACACTTAAATTGATAGACGATTTTACTTTATTGAATTTTATAAGAGATATTCATAAACTTAAAAAAGAGGATTTTTTGTTTGCTAAAGATTCTGAAGATATATTTCAGGAACTTCATGAAGAAGGTAAAGTAAACATAGGAGATCAAGCTTATTATGCTCCTCATACGTTGGTTAGGTTGTACAGAAATCTTGAAAAGCATTTATTTTTTTCGAATATTTATTTGAATCTAGGGAACTGATCAAATATACAAGAACTTAGGGCTACAGTGTGTGCTTTCCCAAAACAAAGAATAAACATAAATATATGAAAGAATTCTTCTTTGGCTCATGGTGTAAGATTTTCGATAAGTATGCCGTCTCATCAGGCTATAAAATTTGATATATGAGATAATGTTTTTGTATGAATATGAACGGATTTGAACAATTGACTCACTATTCAGTCATGAGAAATTGATAGATTTACTTCTATATGATTTTGAGTTATTTTGGAGCGTGGTTGTAATATATGATGATGTGCTATCATATGAGATGGCGCAACAATTTGAGCTTGAGTGCACATTCCTTCAAACTCTATGGTATTGCCTGGTAGAACTATTACTCAAGAGGTTGTATGAAATATTATAACACTGGAAAGATATTTGAGTTTCCAGGACGCAGAGAAAAACAAGTTTAATTGAATTATAAGGCTTGAAAAAGATGAAGATAGACATTATATAGATGAGATATGACCTTTGTTTAAATTTCTGGAGAAGTTTAACAGGACTGTATTGGGAGAGAATCATCTTTTCCCAAATTTATACTGACTTATCAAAAAATATCATAAAGAACAATACAATGAAATTATACAAAAATCTTGATGAAAATTTGTGAATATAAATCTTCCAAAGAACATGGGTAAATTTTTGTATCATTATTATATAGAAGCATTTGATCTATTTCAAAATCCAAAACATAAAATAAAGAAGTACGAATGAGAATTTACAGAGATAAAAATAGATAATCAGGTAAAGATATCTGAATGATGAATAATGTACAATATCTGAAATACAACAATAAAATGAGATACAACAATAAATGGGATTGTAGTAAATAGATCCGGGGATGAATGAGGATCCCTTTTTATAGAAGATTGTGAGATAGAACATTGAGTTGTTTTTCATGCGAAATGAGAAAAGAAACTTGAAGATGTGCACGTATGAAGACGGTCTATCATACATGGAAAGACAAAGGTTTCAAATTATAATATTTGAGAAGGGACTATGATCCATGCTTCCAATGTGGTCTCTTGAGAACCAAGCAATGAATGGTCAAGGTATACTATTTGAAATAATGCGACTATAGTTTGAGCAAAAATAAAGGATTCTTCGATTTCAAGACATTGTCGTATGACATGACACGATATCGGGGTGAAAATAAAAAAATCTGAAATATGAGCTTATACAACAGTGAGAGATGGCGTTCTGATAGAACAATCCATAATTTGATGAAATATAGAAATCCCTAGATGAGCTCAAATAAAAGATGTGCAGATCCCTGTTGTAGAATAGAAAAATATAGATTCATTTTTTCACATAACCTGTTTAATTTATATATATAATATATTAGAATTTATACAAATATTTTTTGAGATTAATAAAATTTTGTTGTATAATTAAATTGTTTTTTGTAATTCCTTTAGTTTCTCGTTGGCTTTTGCTATAATAGAGAATCGAGGAACTTCACTTGTTTCTTCTTCCCTGCCGATGATTAGGACTCCATCTTCAAGATAAAATTTCTTTGCAATCATTATAATACGCTCTATCCCTGTTTTATAATCTATTTCATTTAAAATTTTAGAAAGAATTTTGGATAATATATTTTCTAATGTATAATCTTCATAAGGTAAAATAATAGTTGATAGGCTTTCAGCATCATTTATGTTAGCTACTTTTATAATTTTATCAGCTACTTCTGCACTTCTCAATTCATCAATTCAAGATGTATACAAGAAAAATAATGTATCAAAATTTGATATATTTTCAAAATTTATTCAGCAAATTAATTTTATTTGAGAGATTATTTCGAAATATTCTTTTGTTCAAGGTGATGAATTTTGACATTCTGAAATTAGTTTATTTAATCCTTCTCTCTGGCATAAAACTGCGATTAATTCATCCTTTATATCTCCATCAAAATACTTTTTCCTTTTATCGCAGATATATTGTTCTAGTTCCAATTGTTCCTTCCTTAATTCATTTCTTTTGGAAATTGCTATACTTAATAATTCTTCATATTCTGCAGATAAAGGTATTGATTTGCGGTATAGGAAATCTTTTATAGATAAATAATCACAAATGGTATAAAGGTCATTCATCCCTTTTACTGCTTCTAATTCTTTTTTGCCTAATTCATATTTTTTTTTGAGTATCTCTTGTGAAAAAAAAGATACTTTTTTGTCCATGAGAAAGACATCAATAGTGTTTTCTAATTTGTCTAAACTCTTTAGATCTTTGGCTATAAGAATTTCGTTTGAAAGTAATCCTTCCAAAATTATATCTATTTCTTGGAATATTTCATTATCTTCTTGTAAGAAGTTTTTGATATAAGTCAGATTTTCTATTAATAGACTGTGGAGTAATGGTTTTGAGGCTTTTATGAGTCTATCTCTTACTTCAATTCTTAATTGTCTTAATCATGGAATGATGTAGTCTTCGTCTCATATACTTTTATATCGATTTATATTCTCGTTTATCGTTTTTATCTGCTCGAATGTCGTAGAAACTGCTAACTTATCTCTTGTAAATGATATAAGCTTGTCTTGTAAATTATGAAACCACTTAATATCGTCTATATAATTTTGAATAACTCTTCATTCTCAATCTACATATAAGTTATATATTTTTGATATCTCTTCAAAGTTTTTTATCTTTTCGAAATTGTTTATACAATATTCTTTGATCAACTGCAAAAGTATATATGTCTCTTTATCGTTTTCATCAAAATATTTGATAAGTTCCAAAAGTTGTTCCAATGACAGATCGCTATTTATGTATAATTTTTTGTCGTTTTTAATTTGTTTGTCTAATATTTGTTGTAAATAAGGATACTCTGGATCATCTTCAAAAAAGATCTCTAATAATAATTTTTTTTGCTTAAAATTTAATATACTTGTATCTTTTATACATTTTTGAGCTTGCCTAATAAGGAATTCTCATCAATATAAGGTTAAATCTTGCATGTCTTTTGTAGAAAGATCATCCAAAACCTCTTTTAATTCTACGACTCATAGGAGAACTAGACTTGTAATAGATTCTATGCATTCTTTTTCTTCAAGAGAAAAAATAATTTCATCTACTCAATCAGGAATTTCCTTACTGAATACATTACTAGTTTTTATGCTGTTCATTAATCTTATTTGGTAGATATAAAAATATAGCCGATAGTATAATTATATAAAATATAAAGTCAATAGTATTTTTGTCGTATTATAATACTATTTTTCATAAGATGGTGAAAATTTGACAAAAAAAAAGAATTGGTTATAATTTAAAATAAAAATTTAATATTAAACAAAAATAAAATGGCTGAACTTATGCCTTTTAACCCAGAAAACGACCTATTGCCGGTCGAATACAAAAGACTTGTAGAAATGGCAAAGAATGAAATTTCTTCTCAAAAATTCATGGAAAATGATGAATTAAGAATTTCTTTGGAGGAAGAATTATGAAGATATTTTTTGAAGCACGGTTTGACAGATGAAAATATAAATCAAAATCATACAACTGATGTTTATAGGAGATGGTATTTGCAATTATGCGAAAATGTGAAAAAAAAGAATCCAGATTTTCAGATAAAAACAATCAATCAATTAAGAGAAGTTTATCAAAATTCACACCTTTCGTCAAAAACAAAAGAATCTTCTTGAGAACAAGGAATACAAGAAGATACTACAGAACCAATAACTAAAATAGAGATAAAATCTAAAGAATGAACCTATGCTATATGACAAAGAATCTGGAAGGAGATTATAGAAAAGTTTAATATTCCAAAAGAGCAGATAGATAATTTAAAGGAAGATATAAATAATTTTTTAAAATCATTTTTGAAGAAATATAAATTTTTCGCAGCTGGAGATGAAATAAAAATATATGATAATAAACTTGTTTTGAAAAGAGATGATAAGAATAAGCGAGATTTGGATGAGGTTTATTATGAATATAAATTATCTCAAAAACTAAATTCAAAGGCAGGAACTCTTCCTGCTACAGAAGGTGAGAATAATGTCCCTACAGATAAACAGCAGCCTGAAACCACGGTCCCTCCAACTCCTGTTGAACCGGCACAACCACAGGATCCAAAAGCTACTGATCAGCCAAGTGCTCCAGTTCAAACTCCTGAAGGGAAATGATGAGATGGTAATTCTGGGTCTCCAGCACCGACTCCTAAAGAATGAGAACCTGATGAGCAAGAGAAATCAGTAACTCATGAAGCTCAAGCGAAGAAAATGGCTTTAGAGTTGATTTTTACATGACTTGGTAATTGATTGGATACTTTTAAAGATGCTAAATATTGAGATTTAAAAAAATATATTGAGAAAAGAGATGATAAATTGGTATTTTTCTTGGATAGTTACTTGAATAGTCTCAGAATGAAGTGAAAAATGGAATTGGCTAATAAAATAGATGAGCAGGTGAAGAATGTTGGTAAGGAAAAATTTGAAAAGTATATAGTGAAAGCTTTAAGTGATATATGAATAAATGCTCAAACTTATGATAAGATACCTGATGATAAAAAATTGACAGAGCTATCTTTAAATTATATTCCTCCAAAAGCAGACATGTCTTGAGATATGAATAAATTTCAATGAGCTTTTAGAAAAGAGTCTCCTGCTTGAGATGGACAATGAGAGCAAGAAACTTGAGATTGAAAATGAAAACAACCGGAGCAGAAAGAAGAGAGCATGGAGAAACCTGATCCAAAAGTTAAAGAATCTTATCTTAAATATTATAGAACTTCTCATAAAAGTATGCATTTTTTCCAAAAAGTCGATGGGAAGACTAAAAGAATAGATGTTATAAAACATTGAAAACTTGTAGATGAAAAAGAATTTGTTAAAATGCTGGTTAGTGTAAAACATATTTATGAGGAAGTATGATTCAAAAATTTTTCTTTGAGTGATATATATGGTTTGATATATGTAGAATCAGAATGATTTGATCCTTTGTCTACTTCCCCTGATAATTTCAGTAGATGACTTATGCAAATGAGCAATAGCGCTGTGATAGATATGGGACATGATAGACCTGAAAGGTTTCAGAATCCAGCTATAGATAAAATAAGACAAAAATGAAAAAGGAATTCATTAGGTAATTATGTAGTTAATGGCGATGTTTCAAAGACCCATTCTATATACAATTATGAAGATAATCTCAGATTGTGAATGAGTTATCTTAAAGGTGTAGATGTATACTCTAAAATAGAGGAAGCAACATTAAACTTAGGATCACAAAGAGAGCAGATGAGATCTGCTTTAAGAACACATTTAAGATTCAATGATTCATTATTTGATAAGATATTTGATGAGGTTTTAAATAAGGATTCTGCCTATTTCCAAAAATATATTAAATTAGTAAGATATAATCAATGCACAACTATTTTTGATAAAGGAATAGAGAGAAGGTTCGTATATGGTTTTTGGGTGTTAATGGCCTCAGCGTCTATGTTTGGTGGTGAAGGGAATTTTTCTAAGTGAAAAAGTAAAACTAAGTGATCAGAAAGATCAAGGACTCATGGCCGTTTAAAACCATGAAAGGAGTCTTGACAAACAGCAAGACCTGTAGATGTTCCTGCACCAGCTCCAACACAACCTGCTCAGCCAAAAGCATCTGCAGAAACTTCAAGTGTTCCAACTCAACCATCAGTTGCTGAGCAGCCTAAAACTCCGGCACCAAAACCTACAGAGCATGCGTCTATTCCTTCGGTTCCTTCCAAACCTGAAGCACAGCCTGAACATAGAGAACATATAGATCGTAAGGATATTTGGGCAAAAACAGCTATCTTTGGGGATAGTATTACCGAAGGTTATGGTAGAGTGCTGATAGAATGATATAGAGATAGAAAGGGAACAAGAACAATGGAACCAGTAATGAAATGACATGTAGGGAAAGTTACTATAAGAGGAAAAGAACGAGAAGATATTTCTTGAGAACATTGTAAAGCTACAGTAAATATATCTTCCAAAGCTATATTATCAAATATAAGATCTTATTTAGAGCAGCATCCAAAACCAAATCTAAAATATGCAGTAATTATGGCATGAGCAAATGATTATTGAAATTCTGATGTCCTTGATAATATTGCCAACGCAAAAGAACTTTTGGAAAAAGCTTGAGTAAAAGTTGTAATCTGAACTTATGCCTGTACTCATCCATGAGTAAAAGGTTTGAATAAGAAAATAAGAAATACTTTTGGAAGTTCTGTGCTTGATATTGAATCTAAAATGAAGTGATGAGATCTTAATAATAATTTATCCTGACTTGTCGCTGGTGATGGGTTACATTTGAATTCTAGCGGATATGCCAAGCAAGTGGAAATTATAGAGGCTTATCTGAAATCATTGGAAACTTGATGACAGAGAGGGCAGACAAGCGTTTCTGAAGCTGATCAACAGATGTTAGACATAGCATGAGCTCCTAAATAATATTAGAATTTATACAAAAAAGAGGGATATCTAAAATCCCTTTTTTTATGGAGTAAAAAAATGTTTTAGTTGTTTTGGATTCTTTTGAACTTATAGGGAAATTGTATTTTTGGGATTTTATATTAAAGTGGCTTTAAGTATTTTTATATTGAAATGGAAAGTTGCAACTTTTTCAAAATTTATCCTGTCTTCGTATTCTTTAATAAGTTTGTCTGCTTGTCCGTCTAGCATTTCCAAAAACATAGTGAATTTTGATTTTCAAGTTTTATTAAAATTCAATATTTGGTCAAACATTTTGCGGTAGAGATCTAATCAGTCTTCTCATCATACAAACGCTAATTTGGGTTCTCGTTTTTTTACATTATCTTCCACGTTGTCTTCAAACATTTTGTCAGGGATATAAGGCAAATTTGCAACCAATACAATGTCTTTATTATTTAAATTTTTGGCTAGATTACCAAAGTCAAATAGATCCATTTCCAATAAATCTATCTTTGTTTCGGGTAATAATCTTTGTTTGTTTGTTTTGGCTACTTCCAATGCTTCAGGAAAATACTCTGTTAGATAAATCTGACTAATTTTATCTTTGTTGAAACTTGCTACACTCAATCAAAGTACTCAACATCAAGTTCATATATCTATCAAAATATGTTTTTTATCCTGTTTTCCCAAAAAATCGTTTACGGATAAAATCATATATTCTGTTTCTGGACGGGGGATTAAAGTATCTTTATTTACAGTGAATTTTATTCCAAAAAATTCTACATAGCCAAATATATATTCCAAAGGCTTTTTTTGATAGAAATATTCATCATAGGATTTTTGTATACTTTCTAGATCTTTCCAATCTAATTCTCTTTCGCTGTGTGCAAAGATTTTCTCTCTGGAAATGTTTATATAATACGAAATAAGTTTCTCCAAAACTTTTTTGTTTTGATATTTTACATCTTGTAGTAAATCTATTATTCTCATTTTTTTATTTTGCTTAATATCTCATAAATATCTTTTCTGGTAATCATTTTGTAGCTTTGATCTCTAAGGTCGTCGTCTAGAACTTTGTGATTTATTAGGTAATCATATATTTCATCAAAAGTTTTATTTTTGCTATTGAATATTAATCTACCAATGCTGTTTATAAATTCTTTTTCTGTGACAGTGCCTGTAAGAGAATTTCCAGAGAAATAATCAAAAAATCATGATTCACAGGATTGCAATATTTCTGTTTTGCTAGCATCAAACCCTGAAAAGTTGAAATGTGCACAATCATGAGTTCCTGTTGTTTCATTATATCAAGTGAAGAAATTCTTTTTTTGTAGTCTATATAATAAAAGTGCTGTTTCGTAGTTGGTCATATATCTGTCAAAAGGGGTTTGATCTGCGGGGATCTTGCTAATATTTCAACTATAAAGATACTCTGCAAATTTATATTCGTCAGAATTTTTTGAAATTTGATCTCATAGTGTGATTTTATACAAAATTACAGCAAAGATAAAAAACATAGTAAAAAATAATAATATTTTTTCTCGATCCAATTTTTTTGATATATCTTTCATTTTTTTGATATAAATAAACTTTGGGGAAGATTATATCAATTATTATGTTTTTTTCAATAAATTTTTCTTCAAAAATTTATCTGTCTGAAAAATGGATCAATTTCTTTTATATTTCTTCATCTCATCAGGTTCATGCTATATCGTAATTATCGTGCCATGTACTTGTGCGTCATTCGGGAAAAGGTTTAGTTTTTTTTTGCCTTTGGGTAGGGAGAATAACAGTTGGAGATGTTTTTGGAGGCTTCTTATAATGCTCATATCGCATTTTTCTCAAAATCATTTTAGTCTTTGCAGAGATATCTCTGTATATCTCTTTATCATTTTCCAGTCACAGTTGTTTATAGTTCGGTATAAAATTATCTTTTTCTCAATCAAAAGCTTCATCGAAACTTTGGTATAAATTTGTTTCTTTTCAAGATATTAAACTATTAAAAAACTCTAAAAGTTTTGTTTTATATTTATTGATTATTTTTTGATAAATATTTTTTTGTTCCAGATTGAAAAAAAGGTTTTCCCTTTCTACCACTAAAATTTCATCAGCTAAATTTTCTGGTAATTGTTCTCCACAAAATGACAATAATATCTCTTTTTTACTGGTTTTGAGTTTGTAATTGTCGCGAAGTCATTTGATAATTTCTATAAATGTTCATCTATTAATGGTTGGATCTGGACTATCTTTAAATTTGATATGATAAGCTAGAAATATATAAAGAAATATATATTCTTTATATATTCATTCTATAAATTCTATTGAATCTAAAGAATTTTTCTTTTCTAGCATGGGAGTATTATTATTATATAAATTTATACTGATTCGGTTTCTAGAACCATTTCTTTTAGAACTATCCTGAATTTTAGTAATAGACTGTTGTACAGATCTGCATTCAATTTGATTATAGTTTTTAATATTATAGATTGGATAGTTGGGGTCTCATTCTCATAGTATTTATCTGTATTTATGGCTGCTGTTATATTTCTTTCTCATAGGAGTTTCTTCATTTGATCCCAATAATTTCATATAATTTGATCAAAGGACTGATCAAATGTTGCTCACTCTTTCATTCTATGCTTTATATCACCTGCAAATATTTTTAATAAGTTAATTCTTTCTTGTCTTTCTTTTTTTTCAGACTGGATTTCTTCTCATTCGTTTTCTTTATCTTCAGTTCATGTTTTTTCTTCTTTCTTTTTTAGAGGTCTTTCTGATGCTATATTTTCAATAGTTATTTCCCCGGTTGGAGAGGGTAATAGTGAATCTATATGAGGAATATAAATATTCACGAGTCCCAGAAATGCTTCATCAAAAGTTTTTCCTTCTCTCATTTTTTCACGTATATCTTCATCAAATTTTTTAAATCTATCATTATACTTTTTTATAGCATTTTCGTATTTACTCTTTTGAGCAAGAAGACTAGATAGCTCGATCCTGTCTTTTCAGACAATCTTTTGCATTCAAGAATTAAATCTTTCTCAATAAAATCCTATTAGAATGTCTATAAAGGAGGCTGATATATTATAATTTGTTTGTATGCTAGTCAATATCTTCATTATAAGGATATCTTGTTCTGTAGGAGTCATTGCTGCTTTAGATTCGTAATAGTATCTTATGAATATTGCAAGATATATATATTCTTCATATATACCACCTATGAGTGTTAATTTTTTATTTTCACATTCTTTTAGTATTTCAGGAGCTTTTTTCATCTTTACTGTTTTCTATATAAAAATTATATAGATAAAAAATTTTTTGTCAAATTTTTATCGCAAATTAGGGTTTAATATATAATAAAATGAAGTAATATATTTGTAAGATATATTTTATAAATCATACAAACTTTTAAAATTAATCTTTAATTGATTTTGCAGGTTCTCGGGCGAAGGAGTTAATAACTCTCCTACATAATCATATATATACTTTATAAATATAGGTTCGTTTGTAGTTCCTCTTTTTTTTTGAGGGGCTAGATATGGAGCGTCTGTTTCCAATACTAACTTATTTAAATCCACTATTTTAAGGGATTCTTTTAGCTCTAGTGCTTTGGGATAAGTTAGGTTCCCAGCGAATCATATAAAGTAGTTCCTTAAAGTTTTATCTATTTTTTTTAATTCTTCTGGTCAGTAGCCTCGACAATGCAGGTATATCTTTAAATTTTTATAGTTCTTCAATACATCAAATGTTTCTTCAAATCAATCTCTGCTGTGCACTATCACAGGTAAATCCAGTTCCTGTGCTAAATCGCAGTGTAATGCAAATAATTCTTTTTGTTCATCTTCTGTTCATGGTGATTTTTCATAATGCATATCTATTCCTGTCTCACCTATTCCCACGATAAATTCTTTGTTTTTATTATACAGCTTTTTTAGATCATTCATAGCCTGCTCAAAGTCTTTTTGAGATATATTTTGATCTATTACTTCTATTGGGTGGTATCATATACTGCTTTTTACTATACAATTTATATCTTTAGAATCTTTGGCTATCTGTATTGCTTTGATGTTCCAATCATAATTTACTCCGATATTTACCAGTCATTCACCTCATTGTTTTACAAAAGATAGAAGATATTTCTTCCATTCGGGGTAGAGTATTTCATCGTTGAGATGTGTGTGGCTATCGTAATACATAAGGGCTTTATCTAAAGTTTTCTAAAACACGTTCTTTATAATTATTTTTTTTAAAAAAACAATACTTTTTTTGACTTTTTTCTAAAAATGCTTTTATATCAAAAAAATATTAT
>CALFEN010000145.1 GCA_937950065.1 uncultured bacterium
AGCTCATCACTCTATCTATGCTACTGCACAAGATGTTTTGATAGAGTCAAAAGAATTATCCAGAAACTATAATGCTTTATATCATATACATTTGACAGAAAGTAAATTTGAATTTGATGAGTGTATAACAAAACATGGAAAAACTCCTGTAAAATATATGTATGATTTGTGATTGCTGGATTCTAGAACTTTATTGGCTCACTGTGTTCGACTTACTGATGAAGATATTGAAATTTTGGCACAAACACAAGTAAGCATTGCACACTGTCCATTGAGTAACCTCAAACTTGGATCCGGTATTATACCTCTCAAAAAATTAATTGATAAATGAGTAAATGTTTGTTTGGGTACAGATTGAGCTGCAAGCTCCAACCGTTTGGATATTCGAGAGGCAGGGAAGTTTTGTGCTTTAGTACAAAAATGAATAAATCTTGATAGTTCTTTTTTGACAGCCAAGCAAATAGTAGAAATGATGAGTGTAAATGGAATGAAAGCTTTGGGTATGCAATCTATAGAAGGAAAAACTATTGATGATGTCCAAAAAATGATAGATGAAGAACCAAATTTCAATTATCTTTATGAATTAAACGTTGAGCAACTGGAGTTTAATCTGTAATCCCCATAGCTCTGCTGCGAGTGACATGCCAGAATGGCATAAAAAAAGATTGAAAAAGAAAAGATACGACATAAGATGTATAAATCGGAGCAGATGAGAATCATATACATTTTTTAGTACAGAGTGTACCGATGTATTCACCACAAAAGATAATACAAATAATGAAAAATATAATAGCTAAAGAAGTGTTTTTAAAACATAGAGAAGTAAAGAAATGATTATGGTGATGAGAATTTGGGACAGACTGATACTATGTAAATAGTGTATGATGATATGGTAATGTAGAAAGTGTGGTGAAATATATGTCAAATCAAAGGAAGAGATATAAGACATTCCATAGAAATCTGCCTGAACAATGAAAACTATTTGAAGTAAGTTAGTGCACCAATTGAATACCCGTAGCTCTGCTGCGGGGATCGCGAAAGCGAAGCGTTTTATTATAAAAAATTTTTAATAGGTTTCCATATTATTTGATAAGAAATTTTTTATTTTTGTAAATATAGGTATATTGCCTTTGAGCGAGAGTGGAGATATAGGGGAAGGATGATATATAGGGATCAATTTATATTTTTCATTCATTATATTTATATCAAATATGTTTCATGCTACAGTAGAAAATTTGTTGTAGGAATTTCACAAAAAAGCTCTTGTAGGATTATCTCACAAGGTTAATAAAATATTAGGTTTTAATAGATCAATTTGGCTATATAAAATATTTTTGCAATTCTGCATAGATAGTTTTAAGTTTTTTCTGTTTTGTGGAAAGCATTTTATCCCCTCCAAAAAAGTCAAATCAAGAAGATCCATATCAATCTCTCTTAATAATTGTTGCATGACTTTCCCACTAGGTAGAATCTTTCATTCTTTATCTCTCCATGCCTTACCTGATATGAGCCAGCCTGTCTTGGCAGGGGCTTCTCATATCAATAGTATTTGTGTATTTTTGCCAAAATATATAGTATTGTGAATGAAATATTCTGTCTGAATACAGTTTTTGCAGCAAGAAACCGATTTTTCAATCTCTTCATATCTGCTTATGAATTTATCAAAAGACGTTTTTAATATTTCAAACCTTTTTTGGGTATTATCGTTGGAGAGAATCTCGACTCTGTCTATATTTCTGATGTTTGATAAGATTGGTTTTTCTATAAACTGTGCAAAAGTAAAGTCCAAATCCTTTCAATCTATATTATTCCAGTAGTGAGTAAATCAATAATTTGGGACATCACTTTTTAATATACTTCATCAGAGTAATTCCTGTACTAGCAAAGCAGTGATAGCACATTGTCATATGGCTCTGTTTTTCTTGGTTCGTATACTATACGTTGAAGGGTACGCCGTACTAGCTTGCCATGACGCCCGTAGTCAGTGTTGAATAAAATTTATATCCATATTTTTTGTAATTATAAATTGCTGTTTTGATACTAAACAATGATTTTTATTTCCCGAAAAAAATTTGGTTATAGTATTTTTTGATTATATTTATTTTTTACGGTTGTTCAAGATAAATAAATATTTGATATATTTTGATAGTATAAAAAATTTGCATAATTTAAAAAAATAATTATAATTTTATAGAACAATTTAAAATATAATAAAAACACAATGACAGAAACACCAAAAGATATTGATGAAAAGACACCAGATAAAGTTCCTGAAGCAGATGCTGATAAACTGAAAGCATGAGAAGAATGAAGATTTCGTATGTCAGCAGCATGAGCAAAAATAGATGCTAGATATGATGAAGCAAAAGACTGGACAAAGAAAAAATTACAAGCTCTGAAAGATGGAGCACAAAAGGTTAAAGATGGAGTTTGAACTTGATTTGATAATTTCAAAAAAGCTGCAACAACAAATCCTTTCAAAAAACCTGAAGATGAACTTCCACCTCCAGAATGAGCTGCAGCAGAATGAACTAAAGATAAACCAGAATGAGAATGACAGGCTGCAGAATCTTCAAAACCAAAAACTCTTGATGAAAGGAAAAAAGATATTATGAAAGGGCAGGAAGTCAAAGAATGAGCAGAACTTGATTTTAAATTTGGTAGTCCTGAAGACGAGGAAAAGATTTGACTTTCTGATCTTCTACCAAAAGAAGTTAGAAAAATTCAAATTATCAGCGGTGAAAAGTTTGGGAAAAAATATGATGGTGAAGTAGGAACAAGACAATGACCTATGTGAGGGTTTTATACTGACAGTAAAGAATATGTCCCTGTTTTCAACGATTTCAAAATAAAGGTTTTGGAATATGATCCGAACTATATCAAAACTTTTGAAGATGATAAAACTAAAAAGGTAGACGACACTATAAAAAAATTGGA
>CALFEN010000146.1 GCA_937950065.1 uncultured bacterium
AAGCTTGAGAATTTGCAGAGATTATCAAAATTGATGTCCAGACTGTCAAAGAAATTACTAGTAAATGATTTATGAGTAAAATCTTTGAAGCAAGTTCAAATAAATGAGATGTAATAGTTCATTGTTATATGCCTATCAAGCAGCAAATCATAGAACAAACCCACCTAAAGATAAAACTCATCTCCGACTTTGTCCGTGCAAATACAGAGATCCCTACCTCCGAAATTTTTGTCTCCTACCAGTATCAGTGATACTATATTATTATCCAGCAAAAACTCCAGTGAAAGATACTAGGATACAGGACTATAGAGAATAATGAAATCATAGATATATTTGAACTGGCAACAGATGATATATTACAAAAAATTATTATTTACCTCAGAGATCTGCATAATATAAAATTTACAGGTTTTGGTTATCCTGTATTAGAGAATGGGAAATTGAAAGGTAGTTTTCAGGGCTGGGCAGAGTTTCTTGATAAGATGTGAAATATTTGGCTTGATAGTTTATTTTCCAATTACAATGAACAGGAAAAATTCCTGACAAAAACACAATATCAATATATCAAAGAATATTTAAAAAATTTATTAGATTTTAATTCTGAAATATTATCAAAAGTCCAGCCGTCTTTAGTGCTATGAGACGCCGCCAATCCATCCAATATTTTGATAGATGGAAACAAAATAACCTGATTCATAGATTTTGAATGGGGACTGATATGAGACAGGGCACGAGAATTTGCTTACGGCGATGACTGGCGTTTTTTGACCAAAGATTATTTTGTATGATTTACTCAACAGGAAATAGCAGATTTTCAAGTCAGACTAAAAATAAGTAAAATATACCGGCTGCTATGGTGAAGCAATGTCCATGTAAAATGAAATCAGATAAAAGATATATTATTTAAAGAATTTAGCAACCTAATCAAAAAAAATGACTAATGAACTGGCAGTGTTTAGACACGGAGATACAAAGTATCTACATCCATATGCCCGCGACCAATCACTGGAAGATGCAAATGATCTGACTGAAAAATGAATCCAGCACGTCAGAGAAGAAACTGCAGAATTTTTGGCTGACGGACTATGAAATAGAGATAAAGTTGTTATCTGGACTTCTTCTATGCCCAGAGCTATGCATACTGCAAAGATTATAAAAGAAGAAATAAAAAATTCTGAACAGTGAAAAAATTTGGAAATCAGAATCAAAGCTTTTGACTTGTTTCAGGATATTATAAATTTTGAACCATATAAAAACCTTTTTGTAGCTCTGATAAAATGATGAAAATATACCGAAAATTGACAGACTTATAAATTTGATAAAAAGATTACAAACCCGGATAATCTTTCTGCTGCAGAATATTATTTTAGAGATGATATTTACAAAATAGACTTAAATTGAAATAATTATCCTCCTTCTCTATGAGAGTATCTCAAAACGGTAGAACCAAATAAGGATATTTTAAAAAGGCTTATAAGATTCCTAAAAAAGATAAAAAGACTTGGAGAAAATAATTATAAGATAATATTAGTCTCTCACTGAAGTTTTATTTATCCGCTGCATAGATTTGTATGAAATATGGATGTTTTGGGGAAATGAGATTTTATAGAATTATACTGGGATTCTAACTGATTTTATCTAAAATGAGATTCAGAAAAAAAAGAAATTCTACAAATTTTGGAAGAATACTCCAAAAAAACTGTTTAAAATAATTTTTTAAGTCGATCAAAATTTATTTGCAAAATGGAGTAAAAAGTGTATAATAAAAAAGATATTTATATGAGAAATTTGGTATGATAAAGTCTATATTAAATCTCGCTGAAAATTTATGAAAAAAATTGGCTGATTTTGATTTTTCAAATATATTTGATGTTAGTTCATCTACAGATTTTTGTTATTATCAGATAAAGCCTTTTAGAGAAAATGAAAATTGAATAGCCTACTGGATATGATTTATGTCAAATTATACTAATATCAAAAAACAGATAACTTTTTTTGTTTCATGAAATGCAAAAGATATAAGAATTTACGTCAAAGTACCAGCTTCTCTAAAAACTTATTTTGAAAATACGTTTTATAGTTCTTTTCCTACATCAGATTTGGATCTTGTCAAAAACGCTGATTTTAATCTTAAATGAACTTATATAAGATTCAAAGAATCAGAAATTTTAAACGATATAGATTTTAATAAAAATTGAGTATATCTTGATCCGTTCAAAGATTTAATGTCTAGTTATTATGAAGTATCCAAAGAACTTGGAAATCTCACTATATATTTTGATGTTATTTTTAAGTGAAAATCTTTTTTCCTGATAGAATGGATAAAAAAAATTGTAAAACTACGAGAAAAAGCTGATGAAAAAATAACTGACAAACCTATAGCAAATCCCAAAGATCAGCAGATTATCAAGTTTTGTGCTGGGTTCGTGATAGAATCAAACAACGAGTTATTGAAATCAAATCTTCAGAAAAATATTTTAAGCAGTTTTGACAAGTTTAAAAAATGATGAAAGGTGGAACCTTCATCTATCAAAAAATATATTAAATTGAGTATGTCTCAAATAGTTAATTTTTTCCATTTGCCGACCAAAGAAAATTATATCAAAAATCTGGACTATGTAACATTTCGTAAGCTGCCTTATCCTTCAAACGTGCCGACTTTGGATAATACTGATACCAATGACATTACACTATTGTGAATCACAGATTACAAGACTGACAATGTCAGATTTTGAATAAAAAAAGAAGATAAGTTTAGACATATCTATACTATAGGTAAGACTTGAATGTGAAAATCCACTCTGCTTTCAAATATGGCAAGAAGTGATATGGTGACAAACAATGGTCTTGCTGTAGTAGATCCACATGGAGATCTTATAGAGACATTGCTGGAGCACGTTCCAAGCTACCGTACAAATGATGTTATACTTTTTGATGTATCTGATACAAATTATCCTATTTGATTTAATGTTTTTGAATATGAAAGTGATGAGGAAAAAAATCTTATAGTTTCCGGTATCGTCAGTATTTTTAAGAAATTATACGATAACAGTTGGTGACCAAGACTGGAGTATATCCTGCGTAATGTAATATTATCCGTCATAGAATACCCAAACGCAACTCTGCTCCATCTCAACAGAATGCTTACAGAAAAAAACTTTAGGGAAGATGTGCTTGGTTATGTCAAAGACCCTATTGTTCTTAAATTCCGAAGATCAGAATTTGACAAACGGACTGATAAATTTAGAGATGAAGCTATTGCTCCTATAGTAAATAAAGTCTGACAATTTCTTTCTTCTACACTTATGAGAAATATTTTTGGGCAACCTAAAAGTAAATTAAAATTTAGGCAACTCATGGACGAAGGGAAAATATTGCTTATAAATTTGAGTAAGTGAAGAATATGAGAAGATAATACTGATATGATAGGTTCATTTTTTGTTACAAAATTTCAGATAGACGCTATGTCCAGAGCAAATATACCTTACAATCAGAGAAGAGATTTTTTCCTTTATATAGACGAGTTTCAAAATTTTGCAACAGATAGTTTTGAAAGTATATTGTCAGAAGCAAGGAAATATAAGCTTTCACTTATCGTAGCAAACCAGTATATATCACAGATTGATGAAAAAATTAGAAATGCTATTTTTGGTAATGTGTGAACTATCATAAGTTTTGCATTGGGGCATGATGATGCTACTATTATGTCCAATCAGTTCAAATGACAGCTTTCACCAAATGATCTTTTGTCCCTACCTAAATTCAGTGCCTACGGTAAAATAATGATAAATGGAGTATGATCTGATCCTTTTAGTATGACTACATTTCCATTGCCAAATCCTGAATTATGACAGGAAATAGCCGATAAAATCAGGAAACAGTCCAGACAAAGATATGGTATGGAAAGAGAAAAGCTTGAAGTAATGATAAAAAGCTGGGCAGATAAGAAATTTTCTGCTAGTGAAAAGATAATGGAACAGGCTATAGAAGAAGCAAAGAAAGAAGCTGAAGCAAAAGCTAAAGTCAAAAAAACTGCTTCCACTTCCACAGAAATTAAAAAAGAAGATACTTCTATTTCTCATCCTACAGAAATAACACCAGTTGTTGAAAAAAATGAAACTCCAATACAAACAGAAGAAGAATCAAATCAATCTATTGTCGAAGATGTTGAAACAGATACAAAAACTCCGGAATACAAAACTGCTGATACAGTAGAAACTGAAGACCTAGAAATTAAACTTTTTGGTATAGATGATATCAAAATATGAGAATGGTATGATGGTCTTGTTAAACTCAAATATAATTATGGCCTTTTTGTTACTGTAAAATGAGTGGAATGACTTTTGCACAAAAAAGTAATAAAGCTGCCCAATCCTGATTTTAGATGGAAAGATTTGTACAATATCGGCGATAGGATTAAAGTCAAAGCTGAAGAAATAAAAGATATCGAATGAGAAAAGAGAATTGTATGGTCTCAACTTTAGTGGCAATGCGACTTATATTATTTGGCTATTTTACAAAGTAAGTAGTAAAAACAGATATTAATATTACTTGTAAAAAGGAATCATATTTATTATAAGTTTTTTTATAGTAAACCAATATTTTTGTAATTTAATTTAATAAAACAGCTACTTAAATGTTAAGTAGCTGTTGAGTTAGAAAAGAGCTTCTTTTAGTTGTTTATAGCTGCGTCTAGATCTTCGTCTGCACCTGCTGCTTCTTTTTTTGCTATTTCCTCTTGAGATGATCTAACCTTCGAAGCTCAACCACAGGCATCTAATCTAGCTTTTCTTTCCGCAGCACTAATCTTTCAAGTTCATTCTGATTGCTCACTTTTTATAAAAACTTTTCATTCACATTCTCACATTTTTATTTTTTAAATAATAAAGTATATATATTATACTTATTTATTATTAAAAAGTCAAGTAATTTATAATTTATAGAAATAGCTTTTTTATGGGAAAAGCCAGCAGAACCCCTGCTGGCTTTTTGGTCGCCCAACCAATCTGAAATAAAGGATTTTGTCCCTAGACATCGGCTCCATACATTGGAATGGTTGATCGCTACTGCTCATTCTCGCTGTGGTTTGCTTGCCTCTGCCGTGACGCGTTGCTCGCGTCCGTTTTGGATTGCTGTCGTGTCCAAGTATGGAGACGCTGAATGGTTCTTTGCCTTTTTAAAAAGGCTCCTTCTTCAGTTAGTGGTCGGGCGAGTAGATATTGTATACATATTTTTTGTAAAAAATCAATAGGAATTTATATCCCTTATTATCTAGGCACTAATTCAGATAATAAAATAAATTATCTTTGAATATTTATAGTTAATTTCATAAGATTTCAATCACAAAAAATATATAGCAGGATAGCTTTGTTTTTATTTATATTACAAAAAAACTTTCATTATATTTTTATTTCGTTTAATATTTGAAATACTTATTTAAATGAAAATTATTATATTATATTTTTTTTCTTTATAATTTGAAAGTTTTTAAAAAACAATAATACCATCAGTATTATTGTTTTCTGAAATAGTTTTTTTGTATTTTTAAAATGATTTTTATATATTATTTATTACCCGTTTGATAATTTCTCCGAGTTTTTCCTGTTTCATTTCTATAGGACAATTTTCTATAGCTTTTTTGATTTTTTTTGATTCATAGCCAAGCGGTTTGAGACTTCACAAGATATCTTTATAGAGTTTTTGATCTATTTCAAGTTTTTTGATTTCTGCTTCACTAATAGTATGTTTGAGATCTATTAGTATTCTTTTGGCTGTTTTGGGTCAAATTCATTTAATAGCTTCAAAAAATTTAAAATCAAATTCATTCACAGCTTTGGATAAAATTTCTGGTTCTATCATACTGATATGATAAGCTGTTTTGGGTCATATCCCAGGTATTTTATTTATTTTATCAAAAAAATTTTTTTGATTTATCTCTTCAAAAGCGAAGTAATTATAAGTGTTAAAATTTTGGTCGTAATAAGGGAATAAAAAGAATTCTCAAGATTTTTTATTTCCTGTATAATAAACCTGTATTCATACAAATTGGTTCTTGATAAAGATAGTTCAGTCCAAGTCCATAATTTCTCATACGATATAATGAAACATTTTTTTAGATTATAATATAAAATTATCCAGCATATACATAGCTTCAAACAAAGTCTTTAGTTCATATTTTATCTATGTCTTCCAGCTTCCCGATAAATATATCTAATTTTTCATCTTTTGCAAGAGCTAATGCACTCTGATCCATTACCCTAAGTCATTTATTCAATGATTCAGACAAAGATATTTCATCATATTTTTTTGCATCTTGATATTTTACAGGATCTTTGTCGTAAATTCCATCAACTTTAGTCCCCTTAACCATATAATCACATTCTAGTTCTAGTCATCTAAGCACTGCCGATGAGTCAGTAGTGAAATAAGGATTCCCTGTCCCTGCTACAGATATTATTATCCTTCATTTTTCTAGATGCTTCAAAGCTCTTCTGCGAATATAGCTTTCGGCTACTCTCGGGATTTCTATAGCAGACATTATTCTTACATCGTTTCATGCTTTTTCTATGGCGTCTCATAGCGCTATTCAGTTCATGATAGTAGCTATCATTCACATGTAGTCGGCACTTGCTCTGTCCAATCATTTGGCAGCACCAGCCATTCATCTAAATATATTTCATCATCATATTACTATTACCAATTGGATTTTTCTTTTCTTGCTAAGGTAAACTATCTTTTTCGCAATTTCATCCAAAAACTCCACTTTGATGCCGTACTGTAAATCTCACTGTAAAGCTTCTCAAGAAAGTTTTAATAAAATTCTTCTAGGATTGATTAATTTTGTATTCATTTTATATATTTATTTTTAGATAAAAATTTAAGGAGTAGTGATCCGTGGAAAAGAAGAGAAAGTCGCACTTGCAGCAACAGGATTACTATTTCATACTAAATTATTTATATTAAATTTCACTCTTCCAATTCAACCATCTCATCATTTCCCTCACACGCAATAGATTCAATAAGTTCCGGAACCTCATATGGCTTTTACATTATTAGTTCATAGTGTAATTTTAGAAGATATAAGCCGGATTACTCATCATCCTCATCAGCCATTTCAAGCTTTCCATTTTCCCGTTGCAATAGCTCAATTACCTCAATTGGCAAGTATTGTTCCAGTCAAAGAATCTATTTTTCCTGCTATAATTATAACTATTCATCAACCATTTCATCATGGTCATGAATATCATGGATAATTATGAAGTCATCAGCTTCATCATCCTCATCCAAAATAAAGTTTGGATAAATCTGATACTCATATGGTTCATCATCAATATCAGGGAGTTTCTCAACTACCTCCCACTCAATTTGACCCTCAACTAGCATTTCATCATCATCCTCATCCACTTGGATTTCAGTGTAAAGCCCGTCATGGTCTACCACTTCATCATCAATTGCCATTCGCAAGATAGCTGATTGTATTTAATCATCACATATAACTTTCTCATCTATATCAGTGTACCCGAATACCTATATCACATCACCGAATTCATCAACATATTTTACATCATGCACATGATTTTCTGCTTCATCACCTGTAACCATATCCTACAGCATTTATACTTCAGTAATTTGTAACATTTCATGATGCTCTAAAAGTAACTACTCATCACATATGTCCATTCCATGCTATCGGAACTATTGTAAGTCAGGTACTTATTTCAAAATTAGTATAATTGGGGACGCTCACAATCTGTGTGTAATCCTTTAAATATTTATATTTTACACCATTTTTAAAAGTAAAATAACTTCCTGCAATAGACTTTATTTTATTAAATTCATATTGTCCTACTCAAGTATATTGCGAAGTAATAATAAAGACTTCCTCTCAAACAGAGAATTTAGTAGTATCAGCTACTCAAACTGTTTCTGCTCAAGTATTTATATCTCATGTCATATATGTATAATCATTTATTACTATAGTTTTTGGTTTAGTAGTGTCTACATATCGTTCTTTTAGTATTTGTCATTTTCACTCATTACACTTCACCTCCGCATAATAAGTTCTTATTCAATTTATTAAATTTTTAGAAGGGTTTCAGATAAAAGCACCTGTTTCTCAAATGGCCATACTAGTATAATTATATGTAATATCTTTATATTCAATTCCCCTAACAACTCAAGCATTACACTTATCATCGCAATACTCTCCATTGAAGAAATATCAATCAGGACATGATTGTACTTCCGGTTGAGGGATAGTC
>CALFEN010000147.1 GCA_937950065.1 uncultured bacterium
TATAGAACTTTTGGTAGGGCAGTGACAATTTGGTGAAGCTATGCATGAATGTATAAAATATTTGCAGGACTATCCAAATGATACTAAAGTACAAAAATACCTTAAAAAAATAGACGAACTCAAATCTTCCAATGTTGCTGAAACTATGGATATCAATTTTGAATTTTTTGAAAAGGTTTGACTGTTGAATCTTACAAAGACTACAAAACTTCAAAAATCAGATGTTTCAGATATTTACAAGAAACTTGATTTTCTTATCAAAACAAAAGATCATGAATCAGGTCTTATGCTTATCAAATATCTTAAGGATAGATTTAATATTGAAGATCCAAAAATCGCAAAATACAATGCTAAATTTTTGGAAATAAGATCAAATAAACAAAAATCTACACAGGAAGAAGAATATAAACTTGAATTGAATAGTCTTAAGCTTCTTTATGAAAATAAGCAGTATCAAGACGCTATAATAAAGGCAAACACGATTTTGAAGAAATATCCTTTGGTGGATAAAACATATATTCTTACTCTACTTTCAAAGATAAATAAAGAGAAGAATAATCTTTTGAAAGCAAAGTCCAAATCTAAATTTGAGATTTGGTTTGAAGAAATGCAGATAAAAACTGCTACAATGAATAAAAAATGATTGTATGGGTTTTATGAAAAAATGGCATGGTTTCTTAGAGCAAAGATGGATCTAAAGCTTACATTGCAGGTTATTTATTACCAGGCTAGAGATTTCGGAGTGAAAAAATTTGTAAAAAGTATTCTTGAGTGAATAGACAACTGAATTAAAATATCTGAACTTTTGAGATGGAATCCTGTAGTTTGAAGATTGGACGTTTCTCTGATCAAAATTTGAGAGACAACGTGAAAACTTGGAGACATGTTTCAGGCAATTTATAGAAACAAAAAGGAAGAGGACGATAGAAATAAAAAGATAAAATGAATGATGATATATCCTATAGTTGTTATGACTATTACATTTGGTATATTCATATGACTTTTGGTGTATATTATTCCTAAATTTACTTCTTTTTATGCTTCTATGCAGATGGACTTGCCTGCTCTTACTGTATTTATGGTAAATGCCAGTGATTTTTTGAGAAGTAAATGGTATATATTTATAGCAGTTATATTTGTGCTTATGACAGCGGTTAAAATATTGAAGAAGACTGAATATGGACAATATCTTTTTTCTTCTCTTGCCATAAAAGTTCCTGTATTTAAATTGCTTAATTTTAAAAAAGAAGTTATTTATTTTGCTGGAAATATTGCTTTGCTTCTCAGATCATGAATTAACCTTTTGGAAGCATTGGATCTAGTGATTTACTGAACAGATAATTTATTATTCAAAGATGAATATAGGAGGATAAGGTTTGAATTGGAGACATGAGTTAACTTTTCAAAAGCTGTTTGACTTTGAAAACTTGAAGATATATGAGAATATAACAATATCTATATACCTATAGATCTTGCTTATGCTATAGATATATGAGAGAAGACATGACAGCTTGGAGAGCTTTTGAATGATGTATCAGTACGTTATGATGAAGATTTACAGCAACTTATCAAAAACTTACAGAGCCTTATGGAACCTTTCATTATCGTGCTCTTGTGAGTGGTAGTACTTATTTTCGTCGCATCTATATTCTTGCCTCTTATGAACATGTACAATGTGCTTGGTAAAATGGGTGGTGTATAAAAATTTACATAATTATTTTTTAGAATAAGTCGTTTAACTCTATATCAATATATTTAATATGAAATTAGTAGAAGCTTTGGTATGATTTTTTGTTCTTATAACCATACTTATGTGATGACTTAATTTCCTGTTCATGAATAATCTAAAATATGATAATTATGAGCAATCTTTGGAAAAAAATGCAATAAAACTTTCCGTATATAATTATGCAGATGATTTTATAGCAGGTATAAATGATAACGCTACATGATATGTCTATATAAATGAATATACTATAGGTAATGGACTTACAGGAGATTATTATTATGAATGTACAAAAAAAACTTGAAATTTGTTAATGTCAAATCAGGTATATACTTGAATATTTTGTACGATAAATATATTTGATGAAAAAATATTTAAATATAAATTAATCCCTTAATGAAAAAAGCATTTAGCATATTGGAAGTTACTCTTTATGTTTTGATAGTATCTGTAGTTTGAGTATACGTTACTTTTATTGTTAGTAGATATTTTGAATATTTGGACGCGAACAAAACTTCTATGATTTTTGCTCAAAATTATGATAAAATAGTAAAGAATTTTTATTCCAAAAACAGAGACGGTTGGGTTTTTTCTTGAATAGCTTGAACAGGTTTAGTTTTTATGGCTAATTCTTGAAACTACCAATGAATTGCATGTATGGAAAGTTGATTGGCTTTTACAAATATATCCTCACTTACATGAAGTCTAGATTGGACAGGTAATTATGATCAATTTTTTTCTTGATTTGAATGTCAAAATTTTACTTGAGTTTCATCTACTTCTTGATATTGGTTGGATATTACAACGAATTTTTATTGAAAAGATCTCCAAGAAAAATACTATTTTAAAAAATAAATATAGAGCACTTGTATGTGCTAGAGAAATTTTTGAATAGAACAATCTTATAAAACCTTGCATTTCCATCTTAAAAAAATATAATAATATTTATTTTTAGCGTTAAATAAATCTAAATGCATATTTATTACCAATGAATACGCTGATCATATTCGTATATGGCAGCAAAGATCGTACAAAAAAATTTGAACTGTAATGATGATGAAATAATATGATTGAATAATTTTAATAATGTTCGAGAAAAAATAAAAGAATGAAATCTTTGAGTTTTACCTGTAGAAAATTCTTATGCGGGTAACATTCATACAAATTTGTATAATTTTTTGAGATATGATGTAGAAGTTATTGGTGAAGTAGTGTTGGAAATTGATCATTGTCTGTTGTCCAAAGAAAACAATATATCTGATATAAAAAAAGTCTATTCTCACCCTCAATGATTATGACAATGTTATAACTTTCTCAAAGAGAATAATATACAAGCTATAGAATACAGTGATACAGCTACATCTGCACAAATGATAAGTCAGAGTAGCGAGAAATGAATATGAGCTATAGCTTCTCAAATGGCAGGGGAAATCTATTGATTAAATATTTTGGCTAAATCAATACAAGATCAAAAGTGAAACAGGACAAGATTTTTTTTGGTGAAACCTAAAGATTTGGAATTGGTTTATCCTCAAAAAGTTTGAAAGATAACAGTCTTGTTTGAGACAAAGAATATCCCAGCTGCTCTTTATAAATGTTTATGATGATTTGCTACCAATAGTGTAAATCTTACAAAAATAGAATCTTTGCCAAGTCTCAAAAATCCATTTACATATATATTTTGGGTAGACATGGAAGGTAAGAGAGATCAAATTTCAGTACAAAACGCTTTAGAAGAGTTAAGACTTTTTTCTGAAGAAATGAATATATTGTGAGAATATTAATTAGTATATAGAATTGTTTATTAAAAAAATGCCTTATTTTGAATTAATTTATTAAGAAATAATATACATTCGTCAAAGAGATTATAGGAGAGAATATCTATAATCTTTTTTTATAAATAATTCTTTAGTATTTTAAATATAGAATTTATTAAATTAATATTGATTTATCTCAAAAAATATGTATATATAATAAACTTTTAAAAATAATGAATTATAGACTATAATTCGAACGTTTTTAGAAATACAAGGATCTTTCTATCATGATAATAGATTTACACTACGAAGATAAAATGAATAAGATAGGAGATTATTTCAAAGATTGAATTGAACTAAAAAAATTTATGTTTTAAAATATATTATGGATCCGAACCCCTGTTTGTGAAAACCAAAAACAAGATTGGAAGTTGCGAAGACGATTCACGAAAATACATCATCAAGGTATTGTAATAGCTTGTTCCAAGCCCTTTCAAAAACTTATTGAACTAGGGAAATTCCTATTACAGATCATCTATCCTTGCATTACGGATTAATAGGAAACTCCAAAAAAGCTTTTCAAGAGAAAAAGAATTGAGAGACATTAATTAAGCCTATAGAGGAATTAAATTGACTGCAAATAGTAGAAATTTTGTTAAAAGATCCTCAATGACAGATTGTTTGTGATGTGTTGAGGGATTTTCCTGAATTAAAAAAATTTTTTATAAGACTAGATCGAAACTCAGAACTTTATTTAGAAAAATGAATACTTTCTCTTCAGTCAAATTATAATACATTCAAAGCTTCTCATTTCGCAGATTTAAGAAATATAATGAATTTTACAGGGCATACTTTGTCTAAAATAGACTGACAGATACAGTGTTTTATTCGTGATAAGATAGGATATAATGATTATGACGCTATTAATAATTTTTTAGAGAAGAAATTTGGTTTCTTATATCTTTTGTCTATTTTCCATGAGCTCTGACATGAAAAAGATCAAAATGAGTTTCATTTTGAGAATGTATGAAATACCGCAACTCGAACCAGAGACACTAGGAGAGAATCTCTAACACAATATCTATTGTGAAGATGGGAAAATGAAAAAAATGCTTGGGATTTTGCGTTAAAAAAAATTTCTGAACTTCAAAAAATAATAAAGTTCAGATTTATTTCAAGAGAGGAGTTTGTTTTGTTAACCTACGTGTTTAATATATACATTTTTTCTCATACTATAAATTTGGCAGTTACAGATAAGGATGGGAAAAAAAGACCTGTAGAAAAGGAAAAAATAATAAACTTTTTTGAGTATCTTGCTCAAGAAGATTTTCAAAGATTTTTATTTTAACTTTGAAGAAGATATAAAAAAATTAATATCTTAATATAGAATAAGAAAGGGATATTAAAGATGACGTGAAATTTATTGTTTCCCTTTTAAATCATTATTTTAAATATTATAAAAAAATATATTATTGTTTAATACTTTAAGATATTAAAAAAAGAAATTTTATATCTTTTCCCAAATTTTTTTGAATCAAATTTTGTGCAGTAAAATAATAGAAATAATAGACAATATAATCGCTGCCAATTCGGATAGAGCCATAGATTTTATGCCTACACTGACACAATTTGCTCAATATTGATCCACGATACATTTATCAGAAATATAAAATTTATCAAATAAGAAGTATATTATTTCATAAAATGAAATATAAAGTAATATAAAAATAACTGTGTAAATAAGTATTTTTGGAATTTTTTTTATCATAATAACTTATTTGATAGATTGATTTAAAGTTAATTTGTATTTAAAATCAATTCTTTACAATATTTTAGAAGGTCTTGCGACAGATGGTAATCAGGAATGGGTCAGGAGGGACTCGAACCCTCGATCAATTGCTTAAGAGGCAACTGCTTTACCACTAAGCTACTGGCCCGTTTAAGTTGTAATTAACTTTATTCAAGTAATCACAATAATTTTATTTGTAAATAAAATATATTGTTGAAAAAACAATAATAATCATTTTTTATCTAAAATCAATATATTTTATTCAGTTTTTTCTTCTTCTTCAATATCTTCTTTTTCAGAATCTTTGATCGTATTTATAAAGAATTCTTCAAGAGATATCTTGAGATCAGAGACTTTGCCTTCATAAAGCATATTCCCTTCATATATGATACTAAAACTATCAGCTATTTCCTGCACATCACTCAAAATATGTGTGTTAAAAAATATAGTTTTACCTTGTTCTTTGAGTTCTACCATAAGTTTTTTTACTAAGACTCTTCAAAGTGGATCAAGTCAACTCATTGGTTCGTCCCAAAAAATAATTTCTGGATCGTTTATTAATGAAGCTGCCAGCCCCAGTCTTTGTTTCATTCCTTTGGAATAGTATTTTACAAATTTATCGCTAGCATTTTCCAGTCAGACTTTTTTGATAAGTTCCATTCCCACTAATTCAGCTTTTTGTTTAGTCATACCGTTTAGCTGCCCCATAAATATCAAGAATTCTATTCCATTTAGATGATCGTAGAAGTAAGTATTTTCTGGAGCATAACCTATTTTTTGATAAGTTTCTTTGTTGTTTTCAAATTTTTTTCCAAAAAGATTTATCTCTCATTCGTTGTATTTCAAGAATCCTAAAATACATTTGAGAGTAGTTGTTTTTCATGATCAGTTGGGACCTAGAAATCAATAGATTTCTCATTTGCTTACAGTCAAGTTTACTCATTCAAGTACTGTAATTGTTCTCAAATTATATTTAAATTTTTTTTTCAAATTATTTACTTCTAGGATTGTTTCAGGCATTTTTGATACGAATTATTTAATAAATTTCTTCAAATAAAGATTTTTGTAACCTTTCATCATACTCTTCAAATTTATCAGATTTTGATGCTAAAGTTTTGATATTTCATATATCAAAGTAGTATATAATGTCTTTGATAAACAAAATGAAATCATTTTTGGGAATATTATCTATGTTATTCAGCTTATTCATCGTGATTTTGACAAAATGTGTCAAATCTGTAAGACTATAAATGTCTATAAAACTATCTTGAAATAGCTCTTTTAGTCAGTTGGTAGTGATAGAATCTTGGAAGAATGGCACAAAGAACATAAACACATCTTTGATTTCAAGGTGAGAATCTATCAGTCCTACAACTTTGGATAGAAGACTATCTTCGTTGATTTGTAATAGTATTTGAAGCATCAAAGCTGAATTTCTGTCTTTGATATGTTGAGCTTGGATTTGTTGTCTGGCTTGTCAGGCTTTTTTCAAATTTTCGGAGACTCTGCCTAAATCCGCTTCACTTACGTTCTCTCATCAGGTTTCCTTGATATTTCACATACCAAGTCACTCATATCAATCCATCTTTTCGGACATAGCATTTTTTTGCAATAAAATAATTATTTATAAGTATTTTATATTATTTTGCAATAAAAAATGAGGTGAAAATAGAAATATTATTTTTTTGTTTTTACAATAGTATAAGTTTCTTCTTCATCAGGGTCTTCATTGAAATCCTGTATAATTCTATAATCATAATCTTTGTCTTCAAAATTGAATCATCATATGTATTTGAAAGTGTCCATATCCACTCAATCTATAATTTTTTTTCAAATATACACAAATCTTTTATCTTTTGATAAGTCGGTATATAGTATTTCAAAAGAATCAGGGTCAGCGTTTTTTAATAATTCACCTTCTATGTAAACATTGTTTGTATCTTTAGCATAATGATAAAATTCCATTACTTCGAAAGAATGGGGGTCGGCTTCTAAAATAATTTTTCATTTATAATAGACATATTCCGTATCTTTAGCATATTCTCCATTATAGAGACCATATATAAGTTGAAAATTTTTTATATTTCAAAAATCAACAATATTTACTGACATTTCGCCTATGGATGAGGTATCTCAATAATAAATAGAATTTTCGTCTTTATAATAATTATAATTTAAAATTTCAAAAGAATTTACATCAATATCTTTATTAATAGAACCATTAAAATAAACACCATTTTTATCTTTAGCAATGGTATTTCAGTTCATATAAGTTGTATCTAGAGGAAAAATAGTGAAACTAGAAGCATCTAGATACGGGACTATTATTCAGTCCATATAAACATGATTTTTGTCTTTGCTATACCTGTCTTTGATTACTTTGAATGTAGAGGCATCAGCTCAATCAATAATTTTGACGTCAAAATCTAATCAGGTGTTATCTCAAAATGAATAAACATGATTTTTGTCTTTGCCATAATAATGGTTTAAAACTTCAAAACTGTTTTTATCTAAATCGCTGTTCTCTATTTTTTGAGCATCATCATAAAATCATATATAATAAACTCCGTTTTTATCTTTTATTATACCTCAATATTCGAAAGTTTGTACAGAATTTTGATCGATATTTGACAATATTTCGCATTTATTATAATTGCAACAATAAACACCATTTTTATCTTTAGCAATAGTCTCTCAAAAAGTGTAAGAAGAACTTTTTTCCAAGATTTCAAAAGTAGCACTGTCTAAATTTTTATTTATTATTCAGTTCATATAAACGTGGTTTTTATCTTTGGCATAATAACTCTCATTTAATACCTCAAAACTTGATGAATCCGCTCCTGTAATTATAGATAATATTTCGTAAGGAATATAGCTAGAACTATTCATATAAACGTAGTCTTTATCCTTATAGTAATAATTATTTAGCTGTTCAAATGTATTTTTATCTATATTCTCCAATTTCTTACAAAATGAATATAAACAGTA
>CALFEN010000148.1 GCA_937950065.1 uncultured bacterium
ATATGGGTGGAATGAAAATTTTGGATATATGATGATGAGACGGCAGAATTATTTCAGAGTTCGCAGGTAAATGACTTGAGAAATATGTACTTGCAGACATTTCAGAGCAAATGCTAAAAAGAGCAAAAAATTGGGTAGAAAAAATCCTGATGGATGCAGAACAGAAATTCCCTTTTGAAGACAATACTTTTGACATCGTATTATGCTTTTTTACATTATCTCATATTTGAGATTTGTCAAATCTTTTTGAAGAAAGCAGGAGGATATTGAAAGAAAATTGAATTTTTATTGTTTGACATAACATACAAAGACGTGATTACGAATATAATTTTGGCAGAGAAAAATTTAAAATAAAATCTTATAATTATAGTTATAAGGATATAGAAAAGATGGCGGAATATAACTTTTTTGATATTAATTACGTTGATTTAAATGAGGACAATACCATTGTATTGAGAACTTATTGTTTTACAAAAAAATAATATTGAATGTTTAAGTTTGAAGATGAATTTGTAAATAAGATAATAAGTAGGGATAGGAATGCTTTTGATGAATTTTATAATCAGACAGTAGATATTTTTTTTCGTTATCTAAAATCAAATTATTTTATTTCAGATCATGACTGCCATGACTTAATTTCAAGTTTTTATTTTAAACTTTGGAACAATATAGATTCATATAAAAATATGAATAATTTTAACTGATGGATATGGACCGTTTTCAAAAATCTGGTAAAAGATTTCTTCAAGAAATCAAAGGAAATTCATTTTGCAGATCTCAATACGAATGATGAACAAAAATTTGAAGACACTTTGCTTTCAGACCAAGATGTAGACGAAATATTAAATTCTAATTTTAAATATGAAGAAATAAAAAAAGCTATAGGAAAATTAGACGAAGCCTCAAAAGAAATCGTATTCTTAAAATTTGTGGAAGAAAAAACAAATGAAGAAATTTCAGCAACGTTAAACATTTCACAAGATAATGTAAGACAAAGAATTTCAAGAGCTCTAAAAAAACTAAAAAAAATTTTATGATGTTAGCTTAATCTTTATTATTTCTAAAATAATACAAAAAATAATATATAATATTTACGAATAAAAATTATGTATTGTCTATTTCTTTGAATTTTGTATAGCCGTCCGGCATCTTTTCCACCAAAAAATACCTTTTTTGTCAATCTTTGAAAGTAAGTCTAACTATTTTTTCATCAGGGGAAATATTTTTTATTTTTATATTTCTACGGTATTGATATTTATCTCATTATCTGATAAGAAATATTGAAGTTTTGTATAATATTCATCTCCTTTATCTACATCTTCAAAATCTATTTTTTTGATATCCAATATAGAACCCCGAATAGGGATCTCTTTTCCTAAATTTAGAGTTTTTATCCCAAAAAGAGAAGTCCAAAAAACAACCAGTATAGTCAATATTATACTGATTCCTTTTTTATAATTGTCATAATTTTTTACGTAATTTTCAAATAGTTTCCATATTTTACCCCATAATGAATTTTTTTTCTGCTCCTGTTTTATCTCTTCTCTCAATAATGATATTTTCTCAATTCACCTCGAATTTATCTTTACCTCGAGGAAATACGAATAATATTTATCTTTTTGGACTTCATATTTCTTTTTATTCTTTTTGCAGATAGACTTAAAATCAATATCACAGTTTAAGCATCTTTCTTTTATCTCTCTTATTGATGGGATATCATCTATATCTATAAATCAACCTCATATATTAAAAAATAATCTTTTTTCCAAAACTTCAAAATTACATTTTAATTTCTTAAAATCTTCTTCTGTGATTTCTCTTTTGAAATCTACAAAATCTATATTCTTATTTTCAAATTGTTTTTTTAGCAATTTTAAAATGAAGTAGTCTATTTCCAAAATTTGTAAGTAAGAAAGATCGCCGTAATACTTGTTTTTTTTTGACATTATTCTTCATTAGGAATTACATCAAAATTATAAATAATTTTAATAAGATGTCAATCTTAATTTAGGAATTTTTTTGGAAGGCAATTCTTTCTTCTTTTGCAGAGAAAAATAAATATTTTCTAGTTTGTCAGTCAATATTTCTGGATCAAATTTTTGAGTAAAATCTTTGGCGTTTTGTGACAATGATTTTTGCAATTCACTATCATTTAAAATTTTTAAACAATAAAAAGCCAATCTATCAACAGACTCTACACTAGCCTTATATCAATTAGAATTATTTTTTATAAGCTCATTTAGTCATCATTTATTTACTCAAACTACAGGCAAACCGAAATAATTGGCCTCTAAAACAGTAATTCACTGTGTCTCTGAAGTAGAACAAGTCAAAAACATACTGGTTTTACTAAATATATCAGAATTTATCAAATCATCGTGGGGAATCATCCCTAATAAAATTATACTATCACTAATTCCTAATTTTTTTGCAGTTCTTTGTAATCATGTGAAATATGGTCCATCTCAAACTAACACAAACTTAACATCAGGTTTCTTCTCATTAATCTTTTTGAAAACATTTAGAGTGATATCAAGATTCTTCTCTTTGGAGATTCTTCATACGTATAATATAGCTTGAGATGTCAAATCTTTTAAAAAAAATTTTTTGATTTCAGGCTTTTCTATTATTGGTAAAGGATTTTCCAATACTGTTATTTCATTTTTTTTGATTCAATGCTTAATAAGCTCTTTTTTTGATTCCAAAGATGGAGTTAATACTTTATCTGCATATTTATAAAAAAAATTGTTATAGCTTCGAGCCAATGTTTCTACAAATTTTAAATTATTTAATTTTAGATTTTTGAGATATTCCTGATCCGCTATTTTTGTGTGGTAAGTTCAAACTATAGGAATCCCAAAAGTTTTTCAAAAGATAAGCCCTTTGAGTCATATATTAAACTGCGTATGAAAATGAATAATATCAGGATTAAATTTCCTAAAATTCCTATAAACTTTAGTAGTTTGAAATACGGTTAATTTGAACTCCGGATAAAAAAGTGCAGGTACTCATCTCAAATATACTATTTTTATATTTTGATATTTATAGTTTTCTACTCATTTATTATAAGGACAAAATACCATTATTTCGTGTCATCTTTGTGCAAGTTTTTGGATAAAAGTTAAAGTACTTGTTACCACTCAATTTACCATAGGATAAAAAGTATCCGTAAATACAGCTATTTTCATTGATAATGTAAAATTATAAACTCATAAAGTATAATCACTAAACATATCTTTTCAAGAGAAATATTGTATTTGTAAAAATATTTTTTTAATACATTATCCAAATATAATAAAACCATAAAGATGAAGATATTTAAATATTATTTAATAAAAAGTTATAAGACAATAATTTTATAATCTATAGATTACTTTGAGACTATGATTCAACATCTAAAAAATCTATTGAAATTTTAAACGTTTTATATAAAATTTTAGTATAAATTTTTTTAGTATCTAATATATAATGGCAAAGAAAAACATACCAAAAGACGATGAAATGCTATTAATAAAATTAAAAAATACGAAAAAAGAAATTCAGAAATTAGAGAAAGACCTTGAAAAGATATATAAAAAACTTTCTAAAATTAAAGAGAAAAAAAATAATAAATAAAAATTTGACATATTTTAATTTTGGACTATAATTTAAAGATAAGATTTTAATATTTAATACTATAAAATGATAACTTATACACAAGCACTTACATCATTTTCCCAGCTAACATATGCTCAAAAAAAAGAGAAAGTTTTGGCTATGTTAAAAATTTTGAAAGAGGACGGGAATATTTTTCAAGATTTATGGGATCTGATGCATATCAATGACAATGTAAGTGAAAGCATAATTGAAATGATATATAAAGTTATTACAAAAGCCATGTATTCTATCAAAGAAAAAGAAATGGAACAGGCTGTAGATAAATTGGAAAAAGTAAAATGAAAAATGGCTAACATAAATAATATGGCACAGCAGGAACAAGTAGAAGCAGATGAAGTTCTATCTCAACTTCTTTAAATTTTCAGTAATAAAAAATGATAAAAGACCAAACATTTACACAATTAACTCCTAACGATATGAATACGGTAAATGATTCAAATGAAATTTTATCTAGAAAAAAACTAGAGGAAAGGAAAAAACTCCTAATAAAAATATATAAAAACGGTGCAAGTGAAATTATTGAACAGGTAGAAACATTTAAAATACACTTCTCGAAATTATGACTAGATATAAATAATCCTATACATAAAAGATGGATAGAAGAATTTGCCATAATTTTTGATGAAGATGGGGAAGATGCACCAATAGAAATAAGCTTTGATAATGTAGATATGTATTTGAGTAAAGACGGAGATCCTGTAATACAATTTGATTTTGATGATATTTTGGAGAATGAAGAATTTAACATGGCTCATAAAATATTTTTGAATGACATATTGGACGAAGACGGTGCCTTTGTCGAGACTCTATTTATAGAACAACTCAAAATGCGTACATACGAATCAATACAACTGATGATAGAATTGGAAAACAAAGATTAAGTAGAGAAGAGAGCAAATTGCTCTCTTCTTTTATAATATTCCAAAAAACTTTCTATTATAAAAATAGGGTCTTCCCCAGTTGACAATGTATTTAACATCGTTATACTGACAATAT
>CALFEN010000149.1 GCA_937950065.1 uncultured bacterium
ACAGTTCATAGGATATAAAAAAGTTGAAAGAAATCACCAAAACAACTTTTATATCTTACCAGAACGCTCGGTCACAAAAAAACCTAGAATTGATAAAAAATCTTTTTTTCAAAGATTTCTATGATTATTCTAAACAAAAAATGGAAAGCGAGTTAATGGGCAGACAAAATATAATAGAAAGACCATATATAAAATTAATGCTCCTCATGGAAATACTGGATACACAATGAAGTGATTTTGATATATTTGTCATGCAAATACAAGCAGGCTTACGAGAGAAATACGTTTATGAAAATATTCAGGATGGTATAAAAGCATGATTTTCCAATGCAAAAAATCACATACAGTTCACAGAATACTGGTCTTTCGTAAGAATAGATTGAAACTGGCTTTTATTTGATATAAGCAACAGACATGTCCCTATAAAAACTTTAACAGAAAAATTTAAAAATCGAAATACTTCAGACAACCAAAAATTTTAAATAAAAAATCTTTTATATTTATATATAAGGTTATCAAGATTGGCTATATCATCATCCTTAGTAGCTTTGTTATGATGCTGTTTTCAGCATTTGATACACTCAAAAAGTATCTTTATCTCTCCATTGGCAATCACATATTCTTTGGGATACATTTTGTCTCAGCATTCTGAAGCCCTGTCTCATGGAACATCTCCATCAACATGAAGACTGGTGAAACATTTTGGACAATGATTTCTGCAGGTTTTGTCTGCTAATGGCACTTCATATCAGCACTCTAAACAGCTAAATTCTTCGTTTATCTTTTTCATCTTAAATTTGGGTAATAATCTTCCATAATAGTCAAATGACAAAAAATTTCAATATCAAATCTTGAAATCTTGTGTCAAAACTTTATAATAAATCTTTATAACTATAAAAAACGATGAAACTTATAAACATACTCTCAGATACATACTTTGAAAACAAAAAAGTCTTGGAAAAACTAATAACGTTCTATACATGACTTTCCAAAGAACAGATTTTTATGGACATAGAAAAAGAGATTGATGATGAAGA
>CALFEN010000150.1 GCA_937950065.1 uncultured bacterium
GTTTTAAATGTTTCAATGTCTTATCTTTAATGTTTCACTATATGCAACATTATGTCCATAAAAATGAAACATTCCAATGATATGTTTTTTACAATATTTTTCAATAAGAAATATATTCTATCCCCAAGTCCCTATATAACATGAAATTAAAAACTTGATTTTTTTACAAAAATTATTAATATTGATGGTGTAAAAATTTTTACACTTTCAGAAAAAATGATATATATAGACAAAAAAATAATCACATCTGATGAACTTAAATTGCTTCGATGAATAGAAGGAAACTCTTTTAAAAAGAGGCTTTCTTATCAAATAAAAAAATGACAATTTTTTAAAATAAGAAAAGGCTTGTATGTAATATGAAATATATCAGACCTTAAGGAAAAAGATTTTTTGACAATAGCAAATAGTATATACAAACCTTCATATATCTCTTTTGAAACAGTATTAAGAGAGGAGTGATTGATATATCAGCATTATGATAGTATTTTTGTAGCTTCAAATTACAAAAAAGAACTACAAATTTTAAATCAAAATATACAATTCAAAAAACTTCCGCAGGATCTGCTCGTAAATATGGAATGAATAAATAATGAAAAAGGTTATTATATAGCCTCTCCTGAAAGAGCAGTATTGGATACACTGTTTTTGAATAATAATTATTATTTTGATTCTTTTGAATGATTGAATAAATATAAACTTAAAGATTTAGCCAAAATATATAAATCTCACAAAAAAAATATAGATGATATTGTTTTAAAAATAACTAAAAATTTATAATGGACTGGCATTCAATACATAAACACTATATGTTTGATATATTAAAAGTAATTTATCAGAGTGATATTGGTAAATATCTTTGATTTAAATGATGAACAGCACTATATTTCTTGTATTGACTAGATAGATTTTCTGTAGATCTTGATTTCAATCTTACCAAAGATTTGACTCAGGATAAAATACAGGAGATAAAGACTAATATGATTGAAAAATTACAGTATTCTTTTAGAGATGAAGATATCAAGGTCAAACAGGAATGAACCTTGACTAATAGTTTTAGACTTGTTTTGCAGTATTGATGACTAAAAAAGATAAAAATAGAAGTAAATTCTGCTATTTATCCAGATAAATACGAGATAAAAACTGTTTTTTGACTGCCTGTTCAAATCATGAAGATAGAGTATATGTTTGCTCACAAACTTTGTGCACTATATAGCAGATATTTAAAAAATGAAACATTAGCAAACCGTGATTTGTTTGATATTTATTTCTTGTTCAAAAAATGATTTAAACCTAACGAAGAAATTATAAAAATCAGGACAAAAAAGATGATTTCCAGAGAATTGTCCGTAGAAGAGTATTATAAATTTTTATATGATTTTCTCAAAAGCAAACAGCAGGAGATAAACAAGAATATTCTTGATTGACTATGAGAGTTGATAGATCAGAATAAGAAAAATTTCGTTAAAAATGAAATGCTTGAGAAAATATTTCTTTACTTGGGAAATAAATAATATTTTTTTATTTTTTAGATTTTTTACTTTCTTCAGTTTTATCTTTTCCATAACGATATTTTCAGTATGACTTATATTTTAGCTGTAAAAATAGTTCTAAATTAGTCTCTGGACGAATCTCGAAAAAGTTTCGCACCTGTCTCGCAGTTCTGCCCCATTCCAGCAAAAAATTCCTGTATAGCAGGATTAACATAGATTATAACTGATAAATCGTCCTTAAATAAAGTGTTCAAAACCCATAATTGGACGATTTTTGTTTTTGAACACTTTATTTAATATTTATTACGAGCATATCAATGTACTACTACATTGTACCCTTCATTACATCAAGTATTTTTGGCATCTTTAAATTTTTGTATTTTTCTTAATACTTCTTCTTTATTCTTATTAATAATTGGGTACCGTGTAATGCAATAATAGAGTTTATTAGAAATTTTTTCAGTATCTAAACAATTTTCTATATATTTTTTTAAATTAGTAGAATCTAAAATTTCATTAAAATAAAATAAATTATGATATCTATTTTTGTCTCACTCATTGCGTAATTTCTCATATAAGAAATCTTTCATATATCAGTAATCTCTTATAAATTTTTTTTTTTGAGTAAATACAGTTAATGATATTATAATTAACAATACCATTACTATGTGCCATTTAAACTTTATTATTGTTACTAGCTTTGTATCCTTCATTTTAAACTGTAATATAAATTTTAAATCATTTACTTTAACGATCTTACAACAGGTTTAAGATGTATACCATAATTATTTTTTGAATTGTAACAATCTCATTTTATGAAGTGTGTTAGTAGTTTCTATATATTTTTTTTGTTAACTGACTTTTTAGTTTTACATATTAATAACTTTCCCTTATTAAAGCCATATCGTCATTGTATTTCTTCTCAATTCGATACCCTCAATTTTTATTTTCATATTTTGGCAATTCATTATTAGTTAAATCTTTATATTTTCAAGGCATATAATTAATTTCATATCACGGTAAAAAAAATCAAAAAATTTGTAAATTTCAATTAAACCAAATTGATTTATATTTTTTAGAATAGTTTATATTATTAATAAGATAAATTTTTAACAATATAGAATTAATTCCGCTAATACATTTTGTTTTATTAATATCTATTTCATCAGAACAATCTGATTTAATAATATTTTCAGATATGTTTTTAAATATATATCCACTAAATATTCCTAGTCCAAAAAATAATACAATAAGAAATGATAATATAATAAGAGATATAATCATAAATTTTTTTTTATTTTTTCCCATTTAATTCAATAAATTTTGTTAAATCTTTTTTTATCTGAAGATTAGATAATACTTCTTTTATACTTCTCATGTCTTTTATTTTTTTATAATTTTCAGATTATAGCATCTTGTATAAGTGTTTGTCATGTGTTTTTTATATCGATATTTATTCTGGCTTTCAACGTTATATAATAATATCTTTTCAATCATTTTAAATAATATTTTTAGGGTCTTCCCCAGTTACGGATTAAAATGTTTCAAAATTTTTAATAATTCT
>CALFEN010000151.1 GCA_937950065.1 uncultured bacterium
CGAAGAATGACCACTTGCCAATATCAAAGAATGGGTAAATGTAAAATGTCCTTGGTGCGGAGCTCCTAGTAAGAGAGAGACCAACACAATGCCTCAATGGGCAGGTAGCAGTTGGTATTGGATTAGATATATAGACCCTGATAATGATGATAAACTTATAGATCCTGCTAAAGAAAAATACCGAGGACAGGTAGACGTCTATGTATGATGAGCAGAGCATGCTACTAGACATTTAATTTATGCAAGGTTTTGGCATAAATTTTTGCACGATATAGAAGTAGTCAGCACAGATGAGCCATTTAAAAAACTTCAGCATGTATGACTGATACTGGCAGAGGACGGCAGGAAAATGTCAAAAAGACGATGAAATGTGATAAACCCTGATGACGTAATAGCAGAACACAGCACTGACAGTATGAGAGTATATGAAATGTTTATGGGACCATTTGGGCAGGAGGTTGCCTGGAGCTCAAGTTGAGTAAAATGAGTTACTAAATTTTTAAATAAGGTAATAAATTTATTGGACAAAATAGATAATAATTACAAAGATGATAAAAAAACAATATCATTACTTCACAAGACTATCAAAAAAGTATGAGAAGATATAGATGAATTTAAATTTAATACTGCTGTTTCACAGCTTATGATACTCGTAAATCAACTTACGGAACAAGATAAAATATCCAAACAAACTTTTGAATCTCTTGTAATTCTTTTATCTCCGTTTGCTCCGCATCTTAGCGAAGAACTTTGGAACCAAATATGAAACCAATTTAGTATATTTACCAAATGACACTGGCCAAAATATGATAAAGATTTAATACAGGAAGATGAAATTACTTTGCCTGTGCAGGTAAACGGAAAAACAAAATGAAACATTGTAATATCAAAATGATTGACACAAGATGAAGTTATTTCTCAACTAAAAAATGATGAAAAACTTTGAAAGATAGTTACTAATTGAACTATCCAAAAAGTTATCTACGTCCCAGAAAAAATTATAAATTTAATAGTAAAATAGTCTTGAAATTTATAGAAAAAATAGTAAAAAGAAAAAAAGTTATAATTTTTATTAAACCAAAAAAACATAAGAAATGATAGAAAAAGTTCCACCCAGCGACGATGGGATGAAGAATCCCGAAGTTAAATTACCAAATGAGATATTAATAGCTGATTCTTATTACAAACTATGAAAAAAATGATGAAAATATCAAAAGGAACATAAAGAACTGGCTTATATGATATATAGTAATATTTACAAGACACTAATGGAGAACCCTAAATTAAAGCAATTACCTAATATAACAGAGAGTACATTGAGAACTATTTCTACCAGACTTGGGGAACTAGCACAGGAACTTAATAAACAAAAAGATTTTGAAAGACGATGATTGAAATTTAAAGACTAATATAACTAATTTTGAAATAAAAGACTCTGCTTAAAG
>CALFEN010000152.1 GCA_937950065.1 uncultured bacterium
GAAAATAGTGAATGATATACTGTTTTGGTGGATCCTTATGATGATACTCCAAAATATACCTTATGAGTTAAATTTCCTAAAACAATACAAAATAAACCACTATGAGCAAATATATTATTAATTTCCGAGCCGGATCCTGATCACGCCAAAATCCCAGAGACTTTGCTTCCCAACGCAAAGTCTACTAAACCTAAAAAAAGTCCTTTCCCATGACTGAATCTTAAATGAACTATAGTATATGAATATAATTGAGATGTAAATATCTGTTATAGTTATACTGTAGACGGTTTGAGAATAGCACATTTTGCTGATCATGCACATACATTGACTGATGAGCAAATACAAGAACTTTGAGAATTGGATATAATTACAATTTCTCCTCCAAAATGTGATTATAAGAAAATACCTGAATCTATAGAACAAGTACTTTCAGATATTCAAAAACTGAATCCCAAATTGGTTATCTTTTCTCATCATATAGCTCCGGATAATATGCCTTTTACTAATGACAGCACTATTTTGAGAAAATTTTTTTCTGCATATTTAGTTCAAAATGCAAGTACAAATATATGATATAAAGATTTAACAAGTTTTATAGAATTAAGTTATATTTATGAAAATGCTCATATTATTTGAAATAGATTTAATGATTTTCAAATAATAGATAATTTTATCTTTGAAACGGATAAAAAACAACTTGATAATCTTAAACAAACTAAATTTATCTTATTTAATAAGATGTGCTCTTGATAAAAATTTAATAATAGTTATTATTAATTCAATAATTTAGATTATAATTTAATATCATGTCAGACAAAAGATTAAAAATCTATAATACGTTAACTAGAAAGAAAGAAACATTCACTCCCCTGCTAGATCAGGGAAAAAAAGATTTTGTATGAATATATACCTGTGGACCTACAGTTTACAGCGAACCACATGTGGGCAATATGAGAGCCTATATTTTTGCTGATAGTTTGAGAAGTGTGATAAAAAATATAATGTGATATGATGTAAAACACGTGGTAAATATTACTGATGTAGGACATTTGACAGATGACGGCGATTTTGGAGAGGATAAACTGGAGAAGGGTTCTAGAATAGAATGACTTAGTGCACGAGATGTTGCTAGAAAATATGAAAATAGATTTAAAGAATATCTCAAATGGTTAAAAATAGAATTTGATTATTTCCCTAGAGCTACTGATAATATTCAGGAACAAATAGATGTTGTCAAACTTCTTGAGGAAAAATGATATACTTATGAAATACCTGGGGACGGCATATACTTTGATAGTAGTAAATACCCTGAATACGGCAGACTTCTTGGTGAAAATTACAAAGAAATACTTGCCTGACTTGAAGCTGGGCAGAGAATAGATATGTGAGGCAAAAAAAATTCTACAGATTTTTCATTATGGAAATTCTCCAAACCTGAGGAAAAAAGACAGATGGAACGAGACAGTCCGTGGTGAATAGGTTTCCCAGGCTGGCATATAGAATGTACTGCTATGAGTGAGAAAATCCTTGGTAGAGAATTTGATATACATACAGGTTGATATGACCATATATCAATACATCACCCCAATGAAATGGCTCAAAACGAATGTGCTTTTGGTATTAAAGATAATGTAAAATACTGGATGCATGTCCAGTTTCTCAATATTAAATGAGAGAAAATTTCCAAATCCAAAGGAAATTTTACCACTATGAACGAGCTAAACGACAAATGATTTTCTGCACAGGATTTTAGATATATGATACTAAATACTCATTATAGGAAATATATGGATTTTGAACGAAATATTTTAGAATCTTTTCATAATTCCAGACAAAATATTGTAAAAAAACTTGTTGAAATATCTAGGACATTAGACAAATTACCAGATTTTGGAAATGTTAAATTAAATTATATAGATTTCGCTGATAAGTATCTTCCCACACAAGAAGGCAAAAAACTTTTTGCTGAAATTATTGATTTTATATTTGATGATCTGGATATAGGAAATGCTTTTACCAAAATTCACGAAAGTTTAAAATCTTATAGTCCGGAAATAGCAACGGATTTGTTGAATATAATATTTTATCTTGATGAAAATTTATTTAAACTTGAATTAAAAAAAGCAGTAGAAGATAATTTAAATTTTGAAGCTCCTGCCGAAATCAAAGAACTTGCCCAGAAACGTTGGGAAGCCAAGTTGATGAAAAACTTTGATGAAGCTGATAAAATTAGAGAACAGATAAAATCCAAGTGATATGATATAAAAGACAATAAAGATTGATTTGAAATAATAAAGATATAAGAGTTTTGTTATGTTTAGACAAAATATAATTTAGATTAAACAGATTTGTATTAATAAAAAAATATATTAAAAGACATTTTTTTAATGCTGGAGTGGCGGAATTGGCAGACGCGTCAGGCTCAGAACCTGATGAGAAAATTTTCTCGTGTGGGTTCAACTCCCATCTCCAGCATTTTTTTTATTAAAAAATTTGGTTAAGTAAAGTCTATTTTAATTTTTCTACTACTTTTTGGGTTAAAATTTGTCTTGTTTTTGGTCAAAAATTTCCTTTAGCTTTAATATCTGTTGCTGTTAGGAGGTTGTTGTCCAATTGAAATTGATAAATAGCCCATGCTGTTTTATCATTGTATACACCATTAAGTTCATCATTATAATAGCCAAGCTCCAGAAGACAATCTTGTAATCTTTTTATTTCAGAATCTTTTTCTCAAGTTTTAAATGATCTATCAAAAGATTTTTTAAGATTTTCTTTTCTCAAAGATGCAAGTTGTAACTTATGTTGTTCATCATAAATTTTGCTATATTCCAAAATTTTTTCTTTTGTTTTTGAACCAATAATTCCGAGCATTTGATCTCCATTTGGTAATAAGTTTTTTTCTAATTGGAATTTTATAACTCAAGTAAATAGTGCACTATCAAAAGTAGTATCTATTTTTCATGTAAAATATCATAGTTTGGCTAGAGATTGTTTTATAGTCAGTACATCGTCTGATATTATTCATTTTTTTAATATATTATCTCAAGTATTTTGTTTTAATTCAGCTAAATTTAATTTGGAAGATTGTTCTTTATTTGAAGCGTCAGGATCTAATCAGTCTATTGCCTCGTTAAACTTTTCTCTAGT